>DAOVAG010000013.1 GCA_030671165.1 Candidatus Bathyarchaeota archaeon
GGTTCAGGATATGGATTCAAAACGGTGAATGATGTTCACTTTAAGTCTTCACTTTCAGTTCTTACTCAAATCATCGGAGGTAACTTCTCTAATAGAGTTATTACAGATGCTGGTCTGAAGGTGATGTCGTCAGGTTTTGGTTCACCACTTGTAAGACTACATGGAGAACTAATAGGTGTTGAGGGTGTTATACTTTCTGAAGAACATGGGACAGTTTTATTTAAGGAAAGAAGTGAATTACGTAAGAAGCTAAAGTGGGGACAAAAGTTAGAATTTATCCCAAGCCACTGCTGCACCTGTGTAAACCTACATGATAAACTATATATTATTAAAGATAAGAAATTAGCTAGCGTATGGCCAATCACTGCTAGAGGTAAGTATTACTAAGTTCTCTGAAATATCCCCTTCAATATTTCCATTATCTTACAATCCGATACTGTACTCGATTCACTTTACATACATTATCTCTCAGGATATAGAATTCTTTTCTCAATTCACTGCAGAGTGTCCCATATTCGTATTCCACATAGAAAAAGCGCCCTGGCCGGGATTTGAACCCGGGTCGATCGGGCGACAGCCGAACATACTACTCCGGTGAAAAAGGAGGAACTCCTTTTCTTCATGACCGGACTATACTACCAGGGCTTACCGTTAGTAACATTAAACTCATAAATATATCTTACCTCCATTGGATATTTTATTAGCTCTTTTTGTAATATTTATATTGTAAAAAACTCTAAAATATCATAAATTTATACTTTTATTGTTTAAATACTTCCGGATAATCTTTAAAAATAAATATAACCTCTCTACCTTACTTTTTATATCCCGCGGTAGCTCAGCCTGGTAGAGCTTCCGGCTGTAGACATTTACCCTTATGGTGAGCGTTATTCAGCTACTAGGCGTACAGAAACCGGATTGTCGGGTGTTCAATTCGCCCCCGCGGGACCATAATGGTTTTTAGGCTGTAATTTAAGATTATTTCAAAAAATTTAAAACTAGTTTAAACTCTTTATTACCCATAACATAAGGGCCCGTAGCTCAGAAAGGAAGAGCATCGGTAAGGGAATGACAAAAATCGTACTCTTGATGAAGCTTTTATCTTCTGGAAGAAACCCGGTGGTCGCGGGTTCAATTCCCGCCGGGCTCGCCATTTGATTCATTTTTAAATATCAAAGCCCGTTGCTTGACGTATTTTTGGTATGCTATATTTTAAATATAACTTTGACTTCTTCGTATTCGATAATTTATGGATGTTAAAATTACTCTCAAAAAAAAAGTGCAATTTAAGGAACCCTATCTAATCTGTGGTCTTCCTGGAATAGGCCATGTCGGGAAAGTAACTATTGACTATCTTATTAGGGAATTAAAAGCTGTTTTATTTGGTGAAGTGTATTCACACTTTTTTCCTTCTTATGTTATTATTAACAAAGAAGGAATCGTTGAATTGATGAAAAACGAGTTGTATTTTTGGAAAGATAAAACTTCCAAACATGACTTAATACTCTTTACGGGAAACACACAAGCGGTCTCGCCTGAGGGACAGTTTATAATAGCTGAAGAAGTTTTAAACACTCTTCTTACTTTTGGAGTGAAAAAGTTATACTCAATAGCAGCCTATGTTGGTGATCAACCTGTTGAGACACCTCGAGTTTATGGAGCAGCAACTGACACTACACTGATTGAAGAGATGAAAGGACATGGCGTACTACCAATGGGGAACGGTAATATAGGCGGTACAAATGGATTAATTTTCGGGCTAGCAAAGACTAAAAATCTTCGTGGAATATGTCTACTCGGTGAAACACGGGGATACCAAACTCCTTCAGGGCACACTGTAGTCGATGTTAAAGCCGCAAGAGCTGTACTGAATGTTCTCACGCAAATGTTGGATATCCAGGTTGATATGGCTCCTATAGAAACTCAGGTAGATCAAACCTCTGACTTCATTACAAAATTAGAAGAAGCTGAAAGTTTAATGCTTAGACAGATGCAGAGTACTTCTCCAGAGAACTTTTCACGATATATCTCTTGATTATTTGGGTTTAAAATGTCTAAAAATATCTGGGTAAATAATATTGGAAAACCTAAACTGAATGAACCAATTGCACTAGTTGGTTCACCTGGTTTAAGATCTATTGGAAAATTAACAATCGATTATTTAGTAAAAAAACTTCAAGCTAAGTTAATTGCTGAACTATATTCAACACATTTTCCTCTTATTTTTCATACAAAACCATCTTATGCTTCACATCCAAGGTTACTTGGAGACGCCGGTGTGAGAATAAGAGAAAGTGAAATAGCATTTCCAAGGATTCAGTTTCATTTTTCAATTTTCCCAGATCTTCTTCTTGCTAATGGGTACCATGCAAATTATAACGGTCAATATGCTGTTGCTGAAAAAGTTTTAGATTTTTTTGAAGAATATAATGTTAAAAAGATGATCGTATTGGCTGGCCATGGTGGAGCTGGAAATGAGATTTGCTGCGCAGCAACCAACTTGAAACTCATACAAGAGATGAAAGAAGAATATGGACTTGAAGTTGAATATAAGGGATCTTTTTATGGATTTTCTGGTTTAGTTTTTGGATTAGCTAAATTAAGAAACATTGACTCAATATGTCTATTTGGAAGAACTGAACCGAATTCAGAAGAAGCTGAATATCCAGATGAAAATGCAGTTAGTGTAATATTGAAATATCTCTCTCGCATACTAAAAATTAACCTATAATAATTCTATGAAATATTGAATTAATATAATACGTCGAGTTACTCTTTTTTTAGAATATAATCAAGATCTATTTTAAGCTGATGATTCACCTATATTATTTTTATCTTTTACTATAAATTATTATTCCCCAGAATTAGATGAAGTATTTATTTTTCGATCACTTCACTTTAAATCGTTTTCATCTTAATAAAACTCAAAATATGTTAGATTAAACATTGATCTTAACTCGTTCTCTAATAATTTATCTTGACAAAAAAACAGTATATTCTAACCATTATAAGTTATAAAATAAACATTTTACATGTTTGGTTAAAATATGATGGTAAAATACTTGATAAACATATATAATCACTTTTTAAAGGTATTTCCTGTTAGCAATAAAGCAAACTTTATAAGTTCCTTGTTTGCTAAAAACATTATCCTCCTACGGTATGAGGATGCCTCTGTGTCTTGATTAGAAAGTCCAGTATTCCTGGAAAAAACTAGTTTTAAGTCAGTAATGATTAAAGGAGATATCTGTTTACTTGCCTAAGAAAAAATATAATTTATTTAATCAAACGTTAGTACCAAAACATATTCTTCTTAACGAAGAAGAAGCCCAAAATGTTCTTAAACAATTCGGAATAAAACCATATCAGTTACCTCATATCAAAGCTTCAGATCCAGGGGCTAAAGCTATTGAAGCAACAACAGGTAACATTATTAAAATAATAAGAAAAAGTTTCACAGCTGGGAAAGCAATAGCTTATCGTTATGTAGTCGATTAATCTAGAAAGGGAATTCCCAAGGGAGCATATAAAACTTGATTATCTCTCACTCTGATTTATGGACATTAATGAAATCTTTTTTTAAAGAGAAAGGGTTAGTAAGACAACATTTAGAATCCTATAACAATTTTGTTGAAAATGAACTGCAAAAAATTATTTATGAGGTAGGGGCAATTCAGATATACGCTTCTGATTATCCCTTCAAGGTTAAGCTTAAAAGATTGGAAGTAGGAAGACCTAGAGTTATCGAAGTTGATGGGTCAGATCATCTGATATTTCCTTCTGAAGCGCGATTCAGAAATCTTACGTATGCTGCACCACTATACCTAGAGATGAGTATCGTTAAAGACGAACGCGAAGAGAGCTTTGAGGTTGTTCATATTGGTGATCTTCCGGTTATGTTAAAATCCAATCTATGTTCACTAAGCAACTTTTCCTCTGAGGAATTAATTTCTGTTGGAGAAGACCCTAATGATCCAGGAGGATACTTTATTATAAATAGATCTGAGCGAGTCATTATAGGATTAGAGGATTTAGCTCCAAATAGAATCCTTGTAGATATAGATTCAAGTGGAAGTAAGCCTACTTATAATGCCAAAGTCTTCTCTAGGACCGTGGGTTTCAGAGCGAGAATAACCTGTAAGATTAAATCAAACGGAGCTCTAACTGTAACAATTCCCGGTCTTCCTGCAGGAATCCCCTTCGTAATTCTTATGAGAGCTTTAGGTATAGAATCGGATAAGGAAATCGTAGAGATAGTCTCAACCGATAAAACCGTTCAAAGCCTACTAGAGTCTTCCTTCGATGAAGCTTTAGGAATCAATACTATTGCTGAAGCTGTTACGTATATTGGAAATAGAGCCTCTTATGGACAAATTGAGGAATACAGACTTAGGAGAGCTTACAGCCTTTTAGATCGAAATTTTCTTCCACACGTAGGGAATACTCCTGAGCAACGCCTTGAAAAAGCTTATTTTTTGGGTGAGATGGCTTCAAGATCAATCGAATTAAAATTAGGGTTTAGAGAAGAGGATGATAAGGATCACTATGCAAATAAACGCTTAAAATTAGCGGGATCCTTACTTGCAGATCTCTTTCGTCTCGCGTTCAGAAATCTATGTCGAGATGTTAAATATCAATTGGAACGGATGAGTGCTAGAAGGAAGAAAATTACCATATCGGCCGCTGTTCGCCATGGTATTATCACTGGTCGAGTAAAACATGCCATTGCAACAGGTAACTGGGGTTATGGACGGGTTGGTATAACTCAACTTCTCGATAGAACTAACGGTATTTCAACTTTGAGTAATTTGCGTCGTTTACAATCACCTCTGAGTCGCAGTCAACCAAATTTTGAGGCTCGAGATTTACATCCAACACATTGGGGGAGAGTGTGTCCTAATGAAACACCTGAAGGATCCAATTGTGGACTTGTTAAGAATCTAGCTCTTATGGCCAATATTTCCGTTGGCACCAATACAGAAGAGATTAAAGAAGCACTTTTAACGTTGAATGTTGTTCCTACTAAAGAAGTGAATACTGAAATTAGAGCTCATGATGTCAAAGTTTACGTTGATGGTGCTTTATTAGGATACACCAATAGTCCAGACTCTATTGTTAAAAATTTTAAGCATATGCGAAGACAGGGATTAATAAGTTCTGAAGTTAACATCGCTTACTATGCAGGTGAAGATAACGATGTTCTTTCTAAAGAAATCATAGTTACTTGCGACTTTGGAAGAGTCAGGCGACCACTTATTGTTGTCGAAAACGGTGAATCTAAACTTAAACCAGAACATGTTTCAAAATTAAAATCTTCAGAGCTGACATGGTCTAATCTTATTAATGAAGGTATTGTTGAATATCTAGATGCTGAGGAAGAGGAAAATGCATTTATTGCTTTAGATCCATCACAAGTTACTCTGAAACATACTCACTCAGAGATAGCACCTTTTACAATCTTGGGTATTGCAACTTCAATTATACCATATGCTGAATATAATCAGTCACCCAGAAACTCATATGAAGCCGCTATGTCTAAACAAGCATTAGGGATTTATAGTTTTAATTTTCATAATCGTGTGGATACCCAATCTCACATCCTACATTACCCCCAAAAGCCTCTAGTTAAAACAAAACCGATGGAAATCTTGGGATATTCTGAGAAACCTCCAGGTCAAAACTATGTGGTAGCAGTACTTTCTGAGGGATATAACATGGAAGATGCTTTGGTCTTCAATAAATCATCTATTGATCGTGGATTAGCTCGATCCACATTCTTTAGGATTTATAAAGCTGAAAGCAAACGTTACCTTGGTGGGTTAAGGGACAAATTTGGAATTCCTGAGGCAGGAACGAGAGGTTTTAGAGGTGAACAATACTTTCGTTTCTTAGAGAATGATGGTCTTGTTAGTGTTTCCTCTCAGATTGAGCGAAATGATGTCCTTGTTGGAAGGACAAGTCCACCTCGATTCCTAGAAGAATTCAGGGACTTTGAAGTTAAGGGACCTACAAGGCGGGATACATCTGTTACTATGAAACATATGGGACTAGGTACTATTGATGACGTCTTTCTAATGGTATCTGCAGAAGGTAGTGAACTAGTAAAAGTCAGAGTTAGAGATCAACGTATACCTGAATTAGGTGACAAATTCGCATCTCGCCATGGACAGAAAGGTGTTATGGGTATGATTGTACCCCAAGAGGATATGCCTTTCACAGCGGCGGGTATAGTACCAGACGTGATTATTAATCCCCATACGTTTCCATCTCGTATGACTATAGGTCAATTTATCGAATCTATTGCTGGTAAGACTGCTGCTTTACAAGGTGAGATTGTAGATGGAACACCATTCAGTAGTAAAAAACCTGAAGAGATAAGAGATAGTCTTAAAAAACTTGGTTTTCAACATGGTGGTACAGAAGTTATGTATAATGGGATAACTGGAGAAAAATTTGAGGCTAAAATCTTCATTGGATTAATCTACTATCAAAAGCTTCACCATATGGTCGCTGATAAGATGCATGCGAGGGCTAGAGGGCAAGTGCAGATGCTTACACGACAACCCACAGAAGGAAGGTCAAGAGGTGGAGGATTAAGATTTGGAGAGATGGAAAGAGACTGCTTAATTGGACATGGGGCGGCTCTGCTCCTAAAAGATCGACTATTAGAGGAGTCAGATAGGAGTATCATCTATGTCTGTGAAACATGTGGGTATTTGGCTTACTATAATTTTAAGCAACGTAAATATCTTTGCCAGATTTGTGGTGAACATGGACACGTTTCAACAGTTGTTGTATCCTATGCTTTCAAACTTCTAATCCAAGAATTAATGTCACTTTGTATCTCACCAAAATTAATGTTAAGGAGGAAAGCATAAAATGGCTTTAGTTGAGGCTGAAATATCTAAACTTATCCACGGGATAACTTTTGGACTTTTCTCACCAAGTATTATCCGAAAACTCTCTGTAGCAGAAGTCTTTATGGCTGATACATATGACGAAGATGGTGTATCAATAACCTCGGGTCTTATGGACGGTCGTTTTGGAACTCTCGAACCAAGACAGAGATGTCAGACATGTGGTAATACTGCTTCTATCTGTCCTGGTCATTTCGGTCACGTTGAATTAGCAGTTCCAGTTATTCATCCAAGTTTTGCCAAACTTATCCACAAACTTCTTAATATGACGTGTCGAAACTGCGGTAGAATTCCTCTTTCGAACGAAAAACTCGAAGAGTATAACCTGAAAATTGAAAATGAAAGAAATACTCTTGGTTTCCAGACTTCTTCATCATTTAAAAGTATTGGAGTAAAAACAAAAAAGAATCTAACTTGTCCACATTGTGGTGCCCCTAATTATAAAATTAAATTTACCAAACCTTCCTCATATCAGGAATATTTAGAAGATAACAGCGTCAACGTGTTAACTCCTAGTATGATAAGGGAAAGACTGGAAAGAATTTTAGATGATGACTTAAAGCTTCTAGGTCTAGACCCTGAAGCAGCTCGCCCTGAGTGGACGGTTCTGCAAGTTCTTCCTGTTCCACCCGTATATGTTCGGCCATCTATAACTCTTGAGTCTGGAATAAGGTCAGAAGACGATCTTACACATAAATTGGTAGACATCATTAGAATTAACCATAGAGTGAGGGAGAACATCGAAGCAGGAGCTCCAGCTTTAATAGTTCAAGATTTATCTGAACTCCTCCAATATCACGTTACAACATATTTTAATAATGAATCCTCAGGTATACCTCCCGCTCGCCACAGATCAGGCAGAGCCCTAAAAACTCTCTCTCAAAGATTGAAGGGAAAAGAAGGCAGATTTCGAAGTAATCTCTCAGGAAAGAGAGTTGATTTTTCTGCTCGAACTGTGATATCTCCAGATCCAAATCTTGACATAAATGAAGTTGGTGTTCCACTAGCGATCGCCAAACAATTAACAATCCCAAAAAGGTTAAATTATTTAAACATTGAAGAAATGAGAAAACTTGTAATAAATGGAATGGATAAATATCCCGGTGCTTTGTATGTTGTTAGACCTGATGGAAAACGTGTAAGATTAGAATTTGTTACCGAAAGAGAAAAAATAGCCGAGGTATTACAACCAGGTTTTGTCATCGAACGTCAATTAATGGATGGCGATATCGTTATTTTCAATAGACAGCCGTCTCTCCACAGAATGTCTATTATGGCCCATAAGGTTAAAGTTATGCCATATAAAACGTTTAGACTTCATCTAGCTGTTTGTACACCATACAATGCTGATTTTGATGGAGATGAAATGAATCTTCATGTTCCCCAAAGAGAAGAAGCACAAACCGAAGCAGCTCTTCTAATGAAAGTTCAAGATCAAATCCTCTCTCCACGATATGGTGGCCCTGTAATCGGCGCTACAAAAGATTTTATCACCGCTTCATATGTCTTAACTAAGTCCACAACCAGGCTTACAAAAGAAGAAATCTATAGAATTCTAATGGCAACTAACTATCAGGATTCTATTCCTGAACCAGTCATCAAGAAACCAGAACCTCTTTGGACGGGTAAGCAAATTTTCAGTCTTTTCTTACCCAAAGGTTTTAATTATGTCTTAAAAGCAAGTATCTGTCAGAGTTGTCCTCGTTGTAAATATGCTGACTGTCAAAATGATGCATATGTCATAGTTAAAGATGGAATTTTAGAAAATGGAGTAATTGATGAAAATTCTATTGGAGCAGAAAAATCTGAGAGTATTTACCACAGAATCGTAAAGGATTATGGTACACAAATTGCAAGTGACTTTTTAAATGCTATATCCAAACTTCTCAAAGAATTTCTTACTATGAAGGGCTTTGGTTACTCAATTGATGAACTTGATTTATCTCCAAAAACACATAGAAAAATAAGCAAGTTAATAAAATTGACAAATCAAAATGTTCAAGAATTAATAGAAAAGTATAATCAAAGAGTATTATCAAGACTTCCTGGGCAAACACTTGAAGAATCACTGGAAATATTCATTATGAATGAACTTTCAAAAGCTAGAGATAAATCTGGAAATTATGCTGACGATTATTTTGGAATGGATAATCATGGTATCATAATGACAAGGACAGGTGCCCGTGGCTCCAGTCTAAACATAGGTCAAATGACCGCATGTTTAGGACAACAATCCGTAAGAGGTAAACGAATCTTTAGAGGATATAAAAATCGAACTCTAGCTCATTTTCAACCAAAAGATCAGAGTCCTAGAGCCAGAGGCTTCGTTGTCTCAAGTTATAGAGATGGTCTTGATCCAATCGAATTCTTCTTTCACGCTACTGGTGGAAGAGAAGGCCTTGTTGACACTGCTGTTCGTACACAACAGAGTGGCTACATGCAACGAAGATTGATAAATGCTCTAGAATTTCTAAAAGTTGAACACGATGGAACAGTCCGTAATTCCAAAGGAGATATTGTTCAATTTAGATATGGTGATGATGGAATAGACCCCGCAAAAAGTGATCATGGCAAAGCAATTAATATTAAAAGGCTCATAGACACTCTCAAACTAACAATGGCGAAAGGAAAACCCGCAACAAAGACATTTATTAAACAAGCATTACTGAAAATAGAGAATGAATTAACTCCTCAACTAATTAACGAACTTAGAACTAGTGCATCAAAAACAAAATTAACTATAAAGGCTTTCAACCAACTAATTCAAATCGTATTAACCTCTTACAAAACTGGCCAAGTTGAACCGGGAGAAGCAGTTGGAATTGTAGCCGCACAATCCATCGGTGAACCTGGAACTCAGATGACCCTTAGAACTTTCCATTACGCTGGTATCAAAGAGATGAACGTTACTTTAGGGCTCCCCCGCCTTATCGAAATAGTTGATGCTAGAAAAAATCCCTCAACTCCAATTATGAAAATTTACCTCAATAAGGAACATAATGCTACAATTGAGAAATCTACAAAGATTGCTGAAAAAATAGTTTATACAACTGCCGACGCTATATCTTCTGTCATTTACATAGATCCCGTAAAAGCATCTATAGTACTGAAACTAAATAAGAAAAGAATGGAAAATAGAGGAATTACACAGGAAGATATTGAGAATGCTTTTAATATCAAAAACTGTGCAGTAAATATAGCTGAAGATACAGTTCTAATAACTCCTGAAGAAATTGCAGATTTAAGTAAACTCCTACCTAAAATTCCTTCAACTCATATTAAAGGAATTCCTGGAATTCGAAGAGCTCTTGTTACAAAAGAGAGAAAGGAATGGGTAATAAATACGGATGGTTCGAATCTGAATAAGGTTCTCAAGGTTCCTGGCGTAGACACAAACAGAACTTCAACAAACAACGTTCATGAGATAACTAAAGCCCTTGGCATAGAAGCTGCTCGCAATTCACTTATCAAAGAAGCAAGAGGAGTTCTTGATGAACAAGGACTGGATGTCGATATTAGACATGTAATGCTAGTAGCCGATATTATGACTTCAAGTGGTGTGGTTTTACAAATCGGGAGACATGGTGTAAGTGGTAAGAAATCTAGTGTCATTGCAAGAGCAGCCTTTGAAATAACAGTACCAACTCTAGTTGATGCTGCTTCCAAAGGAACAAAGGATATGTTTAAAGGTGTTACTGAATCTGTGATAGTAGGCCAGAACATCCCAGTTGGAACAGGAATAATCGAAATATTTATGGGACTAAGTAAAGAAAATAGCGAGGAAATAGAAGTAAATAGCTAGTTCATTTAAAGATCTTGTTTGGAGAATAATATTGATGATTGATCTTGATCGAGTTATCAGATTAGCAAT
Organism: Candidatus Bathyarchaeota archaeon; assembly: GCA_030671165.1. Taxonomy (GTDB): domain Archaea; phylum Thermoproteota; class Bathyarchaeia; order RBG-16-48-13; genus JAUWWH01. The sequence continues at coordinate 10,789 of DAOVAG010000013.1, forward strand.
TAAATCTAAGAAGATCCATTTTGGTTCGAAAATAACACTCAGCATGGCTAGAAACGGAAGAGCAACAGCAATAATTATTGCCTCCAACAGCCCTAATAGCTTTCGTAATGACATAGAATATTATTCTAAACTCTCAGGGATTCCCCTATACACCTATAATGGCACCAATTTAGACCTAAGTTTGACCTGTGATAAAAAATTTCCCATTTCTGCTTTAGCTATTAGAGAAACTGTCGACTCTCGACTCCTCAGAATGTTAACGATACAGACTCCAGAGACTGAATGAAAGTAAAAATAATATATATTCAATAGATATAGCATATCTCAAAGGAATACGAATTAAAATGGTTCAGAGAATTCGATTAACCGGTAACGAAATGCGTTACATTGCCCTTTTCGAAAATTTAACAGGTGAAATGGCCAATGACTGTATTATTGATGAGAAAAGAGAAAGAATAATCCTCATTGTTAAACCAGGAAACGCTGGTCGTGCTATTGGAAGACATGGTTCTCGGATAAGAATGATGAGAGATATGGTGCGGAAAGATATTGAGATTGTAGAGTCTGCTGATACAGCAATTGATTTTATTAAAAACTCCTTTGCTCCAGCACATGTTAAAGAAGTTCGTATCACGGAAAGACTGGATAATAGAAAAGTAGCAGTAGTAACAATTGATCAACGCGATAAAGGAATCGCTATAGGGAAGAATGGGAAAACCGCCGAGAGAACCCGTTTACTAGCAAAGAGATATTTTGGAATAGATAACGTGGTAATAGTTTAGAAAAAAATACATAAAACTGGATATTTTCTATCTCATTTTTTCTAAATCACATTTCCCTTTTTTGTGCATATTACATGCACCTATTTTTGAAAAATGGTACTATGAACCCAATCTGATAACAATTTGATTGAAGAAGATAATGTTGGGGACATGTGATTTTAAGATTCGGTTCTTAATAGAAAAAGTACGATTTCTGGATCTAGAATAACCTAATCAATTTTAAATGTTGAATA
>DAOVAG010000007.1 GCA_030671165.1 Candidatus Bathyarchaeota archaeon
TTAAGGGAGTCTCATTTATGGGGGAGCTTCCCAATCATATTCTTCAAAGTCAAATTCAAAATTGGCTCGTTTTCCAGTGCCAACGGTAGCAGTAAAGATGGTTATACTGCCATTTAAAGTAATCGCAATAGTATCGCCTTCTTTTACTTCGCCCCGTTTCTTTTCTTGATCGTATATTACTTTACTATCTTCTTGTGACATATTCTTTCATTTCCTTATTTTTCTATTATTCAAATCTCACCCACAACCCTGCGATGTGGACATTGTTACTTAATGTGCCAGTCGTTTCCCAATAGATTCGTACTGTGTTATGTCCACTGTGTTGAGCCGATAAATCCCATGTGCCTGTCCAGAGAGTAACTCGTTTAATATAATTGTCTCCGCTATAAGATGTTGTAGAGTTCTTGATATTCCATGCGGGAGTATAAGTTGAACTGCGTGAATAATCTGGATCGTCTATATGGATTTTATGATTACCTGCTGGACTGCCATTGCCTCGTTGATAAGCGTAAAAGCCTGTGATTGACTTAGCTCCTGCAGGAATGGGAATATCCCAAGACCATCGGCAAATGTTACTTGTTGAAGTGCCAAGAACAGTAGTTCGAGCTATATTAAAAATAAATGATTCTGATATAGTTCCAGAGGTATAACACCAATTACTTGCAGCTGTGGGCATAAAAATCTCTTGGTTAGCTACATTATCATTGATAATCAATGTTTCAACAAATAGCGTGTCACTATGAGATGCCATTGTATGACTAAGTGGGGCAGCTCCAATATCGCTAAGCACTTGTGCTTTGGTTCGATACTTGAGTTCTCCGCTATCATTAGTTACTATACCAGTGTAGGTGACATCATCAGCTTCAATTTTAAATACAGCATGACCACCAAGATCAACGTAATATAGACTCCCACCAGCAAAATAGGTAATACCAGAGAATCTCACATCTCCAGAAGTACTAATAGCAAAGTCATCAGTGCAGAGTTGAACTGATCTACCGTCTCCATAAAATTTTCCTGCTGAAATACCTCCCGTAGTATAAGCGTTTGGCATTCTAACTTGTATTCCCCAAACACCCGGATCATAAGTTTGATCTACATTTGTAAAAACAATATCAACACCTACCATCCAACTCGCCTCTCCACCACCTACTTCAGGGCCTAAAGCATCACCAACAATATAAATTCCTCTCCAAGTTGTTTCGTTAAGAATAGACGCTGTAGGTATAATACTAATGATTTTTTGAGATGCCCCTGTGCCTGAGGGGTTGAGATCAATTGAGGCATTTACACCTGTGAGGTCTAATTCTGCATTGGCAATGGAAATAAGATTCGCTCCCTCTGAAATAATGGAATCGCCAATAGCGTTAGCACCAGTGAATTTAGGAATGTAGTTAGTTGTGCCTGAAATGGCTGTGGTGAGGTCATCTAACCCTGCTACTGTGTAGTCTCTGTCTTGAAAGGTGTAACTGCGACTAGCGGAATTGGAATGACGCATAGCACCATAAAAACCTGACCCGTCCATCCATTGAATATAATCGAATCTTGCTAAGCCAAAGGCATCCACATAAAAGCTAGTGGTCGCAAAATAGGTTACTCCTCCGTCAAAAAAGACATCCCCAGTTGCTACATGGATAGCATACGCATCGTTACAAAATTCAATGGCTTTTCCATCACCCTGCAACCGAGCGGCATACTCTTCAGCTGAGCCATAAGTAGCTGGCATAAATATCCGTAAGCCCCATACTTTCGGGTTATTTGCCATATTGACTCCAGTAAAAGTAATGTAAATTCCACTGATCTCACAATTAGCTCCAGTCGGGTCTAAGGAGTTTCCATTTATTCCAAAACCTCCCCAAGCTGTGCTAGCGGGTAGAGTTATAGTAGGGGTAATATTAATGACATCTCCCGCTCCAGTCGGAATTATAGTAATTTTATCGAATTGCACATCGCTTGAAGTGGTGAGTCCTTGATTTAACGCTCCCAGATAACCCCATTGACCTGCACTAATTGTTTCAAGACCTATATTTAATAATTGAGTAACTTCACCTGTGGTAAGAGAGCCAAGATTATTGCTGTTAGCAGTCGTGAAAGCGCTTGTAATAGTTAAAGCACCTGTTACAGTGATAATACCTCCGCTTTCAGTGATTATTGAATCACCAATGGCATTTACACCCGTAAAAATAGGAATTGTTCCCGTAGTGCCTGAAATAGCAGAGGATATAGCTGAAGATATTGAAGTGCCAACATAGGTTACAATAGCTTTCTCTGTGACTAAGGAATCATCGCTATTGCCTACTAATGTGCCATCAATGGATAAATCGTTAATTCCTGTGCCTGTGGTAGAATACATTTTCCCATCTCTCCACACACGCCATACAGTTCCACCACCTACCTGTAAATCAATCACATTTCCTCCACTACCCACACTTCCCTGATTAACTGTTAAGATGTCTCCAGTGCTTGATTGACTAAATGTCACTCGTTGTCCATAGAGCCAAACAGCGTGCATGAATCCCCAAACCTTAGATGCACTACCACAAGAATACGATCCTGCACTTGCAGGTAAGAAATCTCCTCCGACTTGAATATCTCCACTGACTTCAGTAAGAATCGAATCACCAATGGCATTTGTACCAGTGAATACAGGAATCGTTCCAGTAGTGCCTGAAATAGCAGAGGCAATCGCAGTGGTAATATCACCTAACCCTGCTATTATGTAGTCCATATCTTGAAAGGTATAACTACGATTAGCAGTATTAGAATGCGTGAAATCACCATCAAAGCCTGTCCCAGCTCTAATGGAAAAAGCGTCATCAAATAGCACATCTCCCGCTGATACATGAATCGCTGTCGCTCCCTCACAAAACGTAACAATATCTCCTCCTCCTGACATATAGAGAGCATAATTCGTTCCTGCACCATAGGTTGAGGGAAGTCTAATTCGCACTCCATAGAGGTCAGGATCATTCGAGATAAGCGATGAATCGCTCATATCAATATCAATGCCAAAAACAGTAACTCCAGCCCCATCGGGTTCGCTATCACAGGCTAAATCCATCAGTTTAAGGATGGTAGCTGCGTCTAAATCATATCCACATGAAGCACGAATAAGATTCTGGGAAGTAGTAATATTCGCTCCATCGACATCTAAGCGACTCCCAATACTCAAAAGAGTGCCTGTTTGAAAATGGACTGAATTGCCAATGGCATTTACACCAGTAAAGAGCGGAATAAAATTAACTGTGCCTGAAATAGCAGCTAAAATTGCAGTAGTTACTGCATTTCCTACAAAAGTGACAATAGCTTTCTCTGAGGGAAGAGCTGTATCACTATTTCCTACCATAGTTCCGTCAATAGAAAATTCATCAATAGAATTAACAACAGTAAGACCAGCAAACGTAGGTGAGCTAGCTAAAGCAATATCTTGAATGGTGTTGAGCTCATTAGAAGTAATCTTAAGATTAGTCGTATTATAATCTATCTGAAGCGTTCCTGCATTGTTTTCAATTCCATTCCCCTCTAATGAGGTAAAACTTGAGCTTAAGACTAAGGTTGTTAATGAAGCTTGACTAAAAGTAACACTAGAAGCTTGAGTTAATCCCTGATCTAAAGCTCCCAGATAACCCCATTGAGTTGCATTAATTGTGGAAGTGTCAATATTCAATAATTGAGTGACCTCAACAGTTGTAAGACTCGTAAGGTTATTACTATTGGCAGTAATAAGGTCTGCTTGGAGAGTGACATCACCAGAGAAAGTCGGGTTATTGACTACATTAATAATTGGAACGGAGGAAGTTCCAGTAATGCTAATGTTCGTTCCTGCATTGGCAACTCCGAGACCTCCTAAGCCTCCAGCTCCTTTATAATCTAAAGCCAAGTTTTTCACCTGTTGTATTATTTATTAAATTTTTTGTTATAAGTCATCCAGTCTATTTGAATAACTTCTACTGTTCCGTTCTTCTTTTGATTCTCTAATATTTTGTTCTTACGTTTTTTTGGCTTAAAATTAGGATTATTCTTTTTCAATTCACGAATTGCTTCTTCTCTAGCTCGTTGTTTTTCTTCTTTGAGTTTCCCTAAATCACTTAAGATTTCTTGTTTGTGATCGCTGTTACTTCTCTTGGGAGTTTTCTTGAACCCATCTTCGATAAACTTTTCATCAACCCAACTAGACAATTTTTTCACCTAATCTTCTTGCTCAAAATAAATTATGTCATACGTTGTAGCAGCTCCCTCTCCATAAACATATAGCGTAGTGATTGCAGCTCCCATTTTCAAAGCTGCTTTGGAGAAAATCGTAAAATAAGTCGTGCCTTCGTCTAATGAAACTCGTAGGTATTGAGAATCGTGCGTATTGATAATGAGTAAAGCAATAGGTGTTGTAGGAATGGTTTCAGCTGTCCACGCAGCTCCTACCGAGCCATTAACCATTTTGACTTTATCAGAAGAAACAGCAAGCTCTCGGAATCCAAATTGTTTCAGCTTATCAAACGGTTGAAAAGGCATTTGAGCCATTTAGAATACTTCTCCTTCGTTACCAGCTTGTTTTAAGCCAATTTCCTCTTGGAGTCTCTTGCTACGAGCTAATTGCACATCTCTACCATACAATTGAGCTTTAATATCGGTTTGTTCAATTGGAGTTACTTGTTTAACCATTCTACCAACATTAATGTCTAAAGCATTGGTGCTACGATTCCAAATTCTTACCCAACAGCGTTTATCGAAAGGTAATGGGTCAGTCGGAGTAAATTGTAGAACATAATGGTCATTGGTGTCATCATATCGGGAAATCCACCATTCACGACCAGAGGGGTTGAAAGCATTCATTTGCTTTAAATCTTCAAAATTAAATTCGATCCTTCCATGATCTAGAACGATATACCCCTCAACAGAATCATGACTGAAATCAAGTAATACGGATTGTAGCCTACCTGATTCGTCATATCCTTTGAAGAGATCAGTTTTTCTGCCTCCAGCAATGGTTTTTCCTGTTGTTTCTAAAATTCTGGTAGAGCCATGCTCTTGTAAATGTAAAAGCCTTCCCATAGTGTTATTGAGCTGTTGTAAATATAATTCAACCGATTGAATTTGTTCAGGAAGAACAGCTAAGTGTTTTAAGACATCAAGCATTTGATTAAACTTATCGGTTTGAAGAAGAGAGAGGTCTTTCAAATCTCTAAGCTCTTCTAACACTTGTTGATCGGTTTTTGTCAAAGAAGGAAGGAGATTTTTGATTAAACTAATATCAGAGGCTAACATGAGTGCAGGAGATTCGTGAATACCTTTAACTGTTTCAGTTGCACCCTTTAATAGATTGTCAATTGGAGTTGCCATAAGTTACACTTCTCTAAGCTAGTATAACCTTTGGCTTTAAAAAAGATATTAGGTTTGTCATACAAAGTTAAAAAAATTATTCTTTAATGGCTATGCCAAAAAGCCAGTAATACATCTGATTTATCCTTAATTCCCCACAATTCCGTACAACAGTGATAATTGTATGGTCAGCGGGAACTCTCGTTCCTACCATATTCCAAGTCTTTTTAAGTCGCCAATATGTTCCTGATCTGACGGGAGCTGAATCAATTCCAGTGAAACAGTCTTTGAGTAGCCAATTAATTTCTTCTCCTGCTATTTCCTTCCTAAAAAATTCTCCATCGGGTTCAGTTATTGTTGAATAAATGTCAAGTAGCATTCCTCTTCCCCATTCTTGCATCATGCCTTTTTTAGTTAATCCACCATAAGTATAATCATTTTGGTACTGATGATAAACAAACGTGGCTACCAGAGGGTAGAAGGTTCTACCTGCACCCCCCCAATCTTTTCCAACTAAAGTTGAACCAAATCCATTGTCTAGAAGAGGATCTTCAGCTTCAGACCAAGAACGATGTTTGTAATTGTGAATGTCATCATTAAAGAGGTAAGCTGAAGCGGCATTAGAATGCATATACAAACGATAGGGGTAATTGTCTTGCTCAGGATAACCCCAGCGAGGAAGTGTTATTGCAATTCTTGACCCCTCAAGAAAAGTTAGACCTTTATAGGGGAGTCTTTCAAATGAAATGCGATCAATATGCCCCTGACCGAGAGCGGTTATTAGTTCAGAAGCTATTTCCTCTGCTGACATAAGATTAAATCACTCATAGATGTAAGTTGCGTTAATAGTGCCTCCACCAGCTTTAGTCTCATCGTTATAAATACCAGTAGCGAAGATCATTCCTTTCTCAAATACGAAAGAATGTGTTTCATCGGCAGTTGCAGCTACAATGGTAAAGATAACTGTTCCAGCTCCAGCTCCGAGTGCATCTCGAATTTCTACTTTATCACCTATGGTAGCTCCAGAGAAGGAGATAACAAAACCGAAAAGTGTTCCTGCAGAGGCTTTTACTTGACCATCAGCAGTGAGTTGCACAGGAGTCTTAGGATTTAGGTTATCAACGATTTGACGACCATCAGAATCTCCTAAAGCACGAACTTCAGTTCCGCTTGGAGGGTCTGAGGGGTCAGTATTGACACATATTAAAGCTCCTCTTAAGTCATCAGGAGTATTTCCAGAATACGACATATTTATTTTTCACCTTTAACTTGCTCTAGCTAATACAGTATGAATAATTGCTTGAATAGTATCAACTGAAACCTCTGTACAGTTTTTAATAGCAATGGTTAATGTTTGAGCTGCTAAAACTCTCGTTCCCAAGAGATTAAAGCGTTTTCTCCAAAGCCAATCTGTATCAGGAGTCATGCTATTAATTAGAGGAGGTTTCTCTAGCGTATTGACACTTTTTCTTAATAAATAATCACCCACATCCCTATAAACTTCAATATCAAATCCCTCGTAGTGTTTAGACATGAAAATATCTTCATTATCAACTGTAATCTCAAAAGTTATCCAATAAGGAAAAAGATCGTGACTTGCTAACCAATTACTTTCTCCTTCGCTTAGTGTGAGAGTGGCAGTTGCATAGGAAGCTGTAGCTGTTAATTTTTCTACTAAAAGCGTTTTCGTGGCATACGGAAGAGGAAGATGTGGTTTAAAATCCGATGTGCCAATTCCTTCTGCTGTTATATCTTCTGAACTTATTTCTTCTGCGTCAGTCATTCTTTTTTACTCCTTATACTGCTACATAACCCTCTTGATGTTTAATTGAACCATTCATTTGCATTTCATAAGTGTCAATTTGTTGAGCTGCAAGTTGATAGCCAAAAGCATACCAAACTGTCGTTCCACTAGGGGGGTAATATCTTCCTGCTAAGAAATAGTGATCTTCAATGCCTACTAATTGCCTAAGCGTTACCTTCCAGTTAGGCGTTGGTGCTTTGGAAGTAAGTAAAGCTCCGATATTGCCTTTAATTCTACTCTTACGCATGAATCTTCCACTTGCGGAGGTAGAAACCCAAAGAACAGCTCTATTACCGAACCAATCTCCTTCATCCGCTCCTCGATAGAGATAGAAAGCAGCTCCTTCAATATAATTAGTCATAAAGTATGGCTCATCTTCTACTTCAAGATATAAGGTAATATGGCGAGGATAGAAATTTTTTTCATCTGCCCAGTCGCCTCCTATATTAGACCATTGAAAGATGACCGTAGATTGACTGCCTTGATTGTAAGCTACATCATAGAGATATTCAGCTCCATACGCTATTCGAGGATGGTCAAAATAATCTATTCCGCCATTCTCAACTCCTGAAATAGGAACGGAAGAAATTTCCTCTGCTAATGGAGATTCAGCTGACAAATTATGCTACACCTTGCACAGAGAGTCTTGAAATACTGATAATTGCCTGAACATCGTGAGAAAAGGCAGAATCCGTATTAGTGATTACTACTCGTAATTTCGTGCCTGTGGGGAAGAATGTAACAAATTGAAAAGATTGAGTAACATTATCTAATGCTACATACGACCCCTTTGTTGGAAAATAGAGAAATCCTTTGTCATCGGTTACATAGACCTGCACTAATCCATTACATCCGCTTGGGAAGTGTAATACAATTTCTGTGCTGACACAATCAAAAGGAATGACGTGTTGTAGCGTAGTTCGAGTTGAAGCTAAGATTCCACCACTAAGGAAATATGAAAGCTGTAAAGATTCATAATACCCCTTTAGAGGAATATCCTCTCGGATTATCCATGATAAGACCGTTTCAGGCTCGACATTAAACATATCAGCTATCTGAGCTTCATTAAGCAGTTGTCTCCAATAAAGATCAAAGAGCTCCTTTTTCTCAGGTTTGCCAAGTCTAGCTTTCACTCTTAAGGGTTCGGTAGCCAAAGTTTAAACCTCGTTTTAGAAGAGAAAACGATCCGTTCTAACAGTTCCAGTATCCTCAAGACGAGGTTTGACCTTTGTTTGTTTATTTTGCTTAAGCTTGACCTTACCAGTTCGATCTTCTTCTTTAACTGCTTTAGGTGATACGGAAGCTTCGGGTCTATGTCTGGACACCTGTTTTCTGAAAACGTGTCTTTTTCGTTCTTCATAATTTCTATCTGACATTTACATCACTTATTGTTGTTTTTTAACTGTTTGAAATAATCCAATGCCTGTTTCATCCATTTTGAGTTTAAGAATTTCTAATCCTTTGAATAGCATATCTACTTCTCTCGGAGTGATTTTATGTTTGTCACCATCATTGATACTAAAGAAGTACTGCTTACGAGTTGTGTGATAGTAGAATTTAATCACTTTTTCGTGCAATGGAAGTACTAGGCATTCTTGTATTTTGCTATTCCCCATAATGACACTTCTCTTAAATAATAATCAAATCCATTTAATAATCCTTTCTAGTTCATTCGATTGAATTTTATGGTAAATGAGTTGAGCTGTAAATTCCTTGTAGTTTCTTGCCAAACGATCCATCAATGGTATGACCTGCCATTAATTCATCCCAAACAGCGTCAGCTATTCCTGTTACATTAACGGGAACTGAACCTGTGCGAGAAATCACAAATACGACATCATTATTAGCTGGAGTGAAAGGGAGAGCGACAACGGTTATAGCTCCAGAGGCTTGTGCATAGTCATCAACATTTCTTGCACATACTCCTGCTGAATTGATGAATACAACTTGCATGTTATTAAAGAAGTCATCAATCTCGGTAAAGTCAGTAACAACAACGGTAGTTGTAGAACCAACACCTACTAAGCCTTTCTTGGCTACAAACCATTCAGGGTCGTCAGGAAGGTTATCGGTTTTTAATTCAATAGCTGTTGTATCAACCTTAACTGCATCAATTTTGGTTTCGTTAGCATCAACTTCAACTATAATATTTGCATGTTCAGTTGGCAAAGTCGTTCCTGTATCCACTTTTACGGAGTCAATTTTGGTTTCGTTAGCATCAACTTCTATTACTATGTCATCGAGATCAGCTGCCTGAACTTCATAATTCTCTCCCATAACTCTGTCATCAGGGCAAGTAATCTCTAAATCATAAATACCTGTGATTAAAGGAGTAAAAGTTCCGTAGTAATGTCCACTTGCACCTATTTCGGAGATAACAACTGCCTCTGGAGCTGCAGCTCCATTGCGAGCTAAATAGTAAGTGCAAGACCCAGCTTGACCTGTAAGTGGAGTAAGACCATCCGTATCAAATACTGTGAAATGCATTCGAGTAACAGTATTTTGTTTAGCTAGAGGCATCTTTGTCTGTTTCTTCCTTTTCCATTTCCTCTAACAGTTCAATTTTACCTTGCAAGATCAGAAAATCACGATTATGATTAACTAATTGCTGTTGTATGCCTTGTATTTGGCTATTAAGTAAAGCAACTGCTGATTCAATAGCTTTCTTCTCATGTTGGTATTTTTGCAATCTCTTTGCTCTTTTTTCTTTTTTTTCCATTTATAACGCCTCTAATTGAGTCTTTAAATCATTCCACTTGGTATATTCAGCTGCTAGCGCTGTTACTTTATTAGAAATGTTATTATGCAAACCTGTATAATTAATTGGTAAATCAATTGTGCCTAATACATTCTGTCCAGCTTTGAATGTTATAGTAACTGTAACAATATTATTTGCTTTAGCGTAGTCATACGTTACATTCAATCCAAGCGTGTCAGCAGCTTCTATCTTTCGTTTTGTTCCATGATCTAAAATATATTCTAATGCCCAACTCATTTTTTATCACCTTTCTTTTGTAATGCCATAAAATACTTATAATCTCCCAGTATCTTAAATCCCATAGATTTAGCCATTAATGGAATGTCTCTTCCAAATGGTTCATGTGTATTATCTATTACAATAATTCCACCATCAGCTACCATTTCAAACATCTTCGGTAGAGTTTTCTCTCTAATATCTATAACAAACCCTAAATCGTGAAGTATTAAGTCAAACGGTTCAGGATTGGTTGTTAAGAACTCTTCCCATAGCCACATCTCATTCAAATCCAATTCAAACTTTTTAAAATATTCTTTGGTTATGTTCAACCATTGTTCTTCTGTATCTACCGTTATTGTATGTCCTAACGGATAATATTTCTTAAATAATATTGATGACCAACCCGAACCCGCATCAAGTATTCTCTTGGGTTTATATTTCTCACAAATTGATATGATATACTCTGATAACTCTACTGAGATCGGTACAAAGTGTTGTGGTCGAATACCTTGTTTGGCTTGAAAATCATAAATATAGTTTTCATAGTCGGTTTTAATCATATTTTAAGTTCCCCCTAACATAACTAATGTCAGTGTTATATCTATAACTGTTATATTCCTTGCAACTCCACTATCAGATGAAATCCAAACCTCTAATGTATCAGTTGCATTTATATCTATTATTCCTGATATAGAACCAGAACCAGCATCAGTTCCAGCTGATAAAGTCCTTTGTGCTTCTAAATTAGCAAATACGGTAGTATCATTATTTTTAGATACATGAACATCTATGGTGTGTCCAGCACCAGCAGAGTTCAAAATAGCCATTGACACCGTTACTATATATCTGCCACTTTCTATTATTGTAATATGATCGCTATTGTGGTCTGGGGTAGTATTGTTTGATTCTCCATTAACAGCAAAATCGGTAACTTGTGTATAACCTGCTGAAGATACACTCATAGTATTTGAATTATTTTTAACATAAATCTCCCCAAACGGTAATCCAGTATTGTCTCCAGTGAATATTAAATCTCCTAAAATATTCACTGCCCCAGTTCCTAACAATTGTGGATCAATTATTAAATCAGTGCCATCATAATAGATATGAGCATCTCCAACGCCTCCTGCACCTGCCCCAAAAAGTAAATCCGCACCAATACCATCTCCAGCCATCCACAGTCCTTGATTAATAACTCCGCTCGTTTGCGGGTTTATCTCAAGACCACAAAGACGACCCCATGTGCCAAGAGTGGATACTGCTGAGCTAATAATCATGCCTCTGACAATATTAACAGTAGAGTTATCAGTGCCATAGAAACCTGCAAGAGGCACAACAGCTATTCCAGTAATTGTATTTGCTGTAACAACTCTTGTACCAACATTCAGCATTCCACCAGTAGTTATTCCAGTAATATTCAAATTGGCAGAACCTATTCCTGAAGAAACGGGTGCTGGAAAAAAGTCAAGTCCTCTTACACCAGAACCCGCTCCCCATTGTGTGCCATCGAACCATACATTTCCTTGTATGGAAACAATAGTATTAGAACCAGCAAACGCAGGAGACCATGATGGAAAACAGCCTAATCCTACAACTGTACCGGGTGAAAGGAGAGGACTAAATAATTCTGACATGATAAGTCCATGAGCAGATGTCGATGATGTACCACCCAGTCCTATATGTTTTGTTAATTCCAAATTCTCGGTTATAGGATCGTTACTTGCGTCTAATCGTAAATATCTACCATCTGCTAAGGCTTGTGAGAGAGCATTTCGTACTTCAGGCATTTATTTCACTTTCTTAAATTAGGATTTTAATTACTCATAAGGATTTTCAACAATAATTGATAATGCACAGGATTCTCGACTAGAGAGTTCAATATCTCGTCTAAGGCTTGATGAATAATTACTTCTTATCTGAACATTCCTAGCTAATCTTCGGGAGTAATTTGTGGTTATTTGAGGCTTAGGAATAGCTTTCTTGGGAATGACTATAACTGTTCTACTTAGGGAAAATGAGTCCTGTTCAAACAATTGAATTATTAATTGAAGAGGTTCAGAAATTTTATCAAAAAGTTGAACTGTCCTAGATGTTTTTCGTGAAGTAAGAGCTATTCCCTGTGTTGTTTGGGTAAGTCGTGCTGAAATTCTATTTATTCCTTGAGTGGTGAGTTTCAAAGGAATCGAAAGAAATTCAAACGATTGAATTGTCAATTGAATGGCTCTATGCAATCTACTCGTTAATTGCACGGTTTGACCCAGTGACCGCGAGGTTCGATCAAATACTTGCACAGTTTGAGTCAATGTTCTAGAGAAAGAATCATTAACCATAACGGTTCGATCTAAAGAATGACCCAAACGATCTATAATGTGAACAGTTTGAGTTAAGGATCGAGAGAAGTTATCGGAAGCTTGGATAGTTTGAGTTAAAGGAATAGATTCATAAGTAGGTGCAAGAACGGTTTGGGTTAAGGATGTGGAGAATTGACCGCTGTGAAGGGTTTGAATAGTAATTGTTGAGGGAACAGGCGGTAAGGGAGAATTGTTTGTAAGATTGTAAAGACGAAATTCATATTTCTGCCCATAAGGAGCTTCTGTATTAAATTTAAGAATCCAATGAATAAAGGTATAAACACCTGCACTTATTTTGTCTAGATGGTGTTCAAGCTTTTCAGAACAGATTTCAGAGTATTCATTTATATCATTCCATTCTCCCCCAACTCTTCGGAATTGTAATTTAACGACTGCACTACTCGTTCCATGTGGTATTCTGTTTTGAATACCTGCTTGAAGGAGAAAAGGCTTAGTTTTAATCCAATCAAGAACATCTGCACTAGCGGTTTGACCGCTCTCTAAAGGACTTCCAAAAATCATTAGTGAGTCACCTGACCCCAGACTTGCGGAATCTTCCAATCTTTCTCTTCTTGCCAACCTCTTATTGTATAAAGCCAGACTTTACCAGTATCGGAATCAACCAAGACCGTTCCTGTATTAGTCAAAAATTGAACCCAAAAGCTTCGGTTTTCAATTAAATAGCCTTCTTTAAGGTAGTTATCAGAATTATGATTATCGTCAATAACACTAAGAAGATGAATTTGCCGATTAGCATTGGCATTTAGTAATTTGATGAGTTTTTCAGCTTTCTCTTTATTAGGTAAGCAATCTAAAACATTCCAAGAGATAACAAGATCAATATTAGGAATGGAGCTCCAATCAAATTCAGTAGCGTCAATGAGGGTTACTTGGTCATCAACACCATTTCTGATACATTGATTGTACGCGTGAACAGAGATTTCAATGCCCTGAAATTTATTTATGAGTTCAGGGGGAATGATCTTCTGTAAGTGCTTAAGAATGTAGCCATAAGCAACTCCCAGAATATAAACTGAACCTTGAAGGTTATTGGTTACATAATAGTTGTAAAGCCATTCAGCTCGTTGTTTAAAGTGCGGAAAATCAGCATAATTTAAATAACCCTGTTCTCCACCTACAAAGAATGTTTTATCAAATTTGAGAGTCAAAAGGTTCAACAATCTCCTGATTATTTTCTAAAAATCGAGGAGGCGTAGTCGAATCCTCTAATGAGTCAAACGATCCAAATAGAGAGGAATTAACTCTCACAGAGCGTTTTGGTCTGTCCTTGTCAGGAATGACCGTTCCATCTAGGAAGTAAATTTGTCCATTAATATTTTCTTTGTAGGATTCAATTATGGTGTCATATCGAATCGGTTCAGCGAGAATACTATGAACTTCTGGAGTATAAAGAAAAGGAATTTTCTGAGTATATATGAGTGCGTCTGGGTTTGCTTTTGTATCTTTAGGATAGAGCTCTTTGTATTTTACATATTTTCCATGTAGAAGGCGAATCTTCTCTCTCCGCTTGGCTACAACTTTTAGATAATTATAATGGGAAATATAAACGCATAAAGCATCTCCATTCCGATTATAGCAGAACCCTGCTCTCTCCTCTACATACGGAATATCAAATTTTAGGTTACCTAAAACTGTGCTATGTTCTGCTTTGATATGATAGAAAAATCCATTAATAATATTGCCATTAACCTTTCTGCTAAGGGTGTAGCGATTGTTATTAACGAAAAAACGGAATGTGCGGATATTATTACGCATATCAATAGGAATAAGAGAAAAATTCGGATAGCCTGTTGAATTAATGTTCGTTCCATCACTAAGGTTGCATGTCCACCTTGCTTTTTGTAAAAATAAGGCTTGATAAACCCTAGTAAGCGTATTCTTATATTTGACCTCTTCAACAGTAAGAGGTTTAAGTTT
>DAOVAG010000031.1 GCA_030671165.1 Candidatus Bathyarchaeota archaeon
GCCAGACTTCATTTTGTATAGTGATGATTAGTCCCAATGGTATTTGTATATCGATCAATATGGAGAGTAATATTCCACTTTTAGTAAAAAATGTAGTTAATTAGAAAACTCCGCAATAAAGAAAAATCCATCTAATTGATAGTTATTAAGGCGATTATTACATTCAAGGAAAACAGAAAATTATGATAATTTCGGCTTTTGTAACTCCAATCCAAGAGATAAAATTATGTTACAAGACCTACAGGTTTTTCCTGATGTAGGTTCATGGCATATCGTACATTGATTTATTTTATTTTTTAGTTCTCCACGTCCTAGTTTATCCTCTATTTTTTCGAAGGTTTGGAAGATGTTAAATTTAATACCTGCATGCTTCGCTTCTAAGTAGTCAAGAAATCGCCGCACATCACTTCTCATAGAGGTTTCCATGTAGGGGCAAGAGATCGATTGAAATCTAATCTCTTTTAAATAAGCATAAAAAGCCACATCTTTTTCAGGGAGATGACATAAAGGTTTTACTCTTTCTACAAATCCACTTCTCTTACCATCTAAAACAGATCCCATCCTACGCATTTGATCTATGTCCCCTCGAAGAAGATTCATGACCATGGATTGGACTTCATCGTCTAAATTATGGCCAGTTGCCAGCTTTGATGCATAAACATTTTTAGCAGCTAGGTTTAAGGCTTTTCTCCGTAATATTCCACAGTAAGAACATGATGTTAACTTTCCTCTAGATTCTGATGTCTTGACGATATCATCTAAGTCGTATCCGAATAATTCCTTAAAGGAGTAAGTGTAATGTTCTATCTTAAGTGCTTGGCACTGTTCATCAGCAAATTGAACTGCTTCAGATCTATACTTGGAGATACCTTCATCAATTGTTATCGCTATAAGTTCAGATTTTGGGAACTTCTTCTCAATTTTATTTAAGATGTAGAGAAGAGAAAGACTGTCTTTACCTCCTGATACAGCAATCGCTATCCGATCATTAGGTGTAAACATTCTATATTTAGTAATTGTATGTGTAACATTACTCTCGATGGATTTAATGTAACATTTCCTACAAAATCTTTTTCCTGAATAAGAACGGAAGTAAATAGCCTCCTTTGTACAGAATGAACACTTTTTCAATTAAACACCTTACAAGAATACTAAATAGGGCTTATTCCATATGTAGCGAATGAAAACAGGAAATTTAAAGCAATAAACGTGAGGAAGATTAAATTAATTATAATTCTTGTTTCCTTAATCCGTTTCTTCATTTTTACCTTTAAAATAGCATAAATGAAGTTTTCTCCATCTAATGGAAAGAGAGGTATCATATTAAAAATCGCTAAGTTAATCATTATCATAGACATCCAATTCAATACCATATGTACCTGATAGGATAATTGAGTGTTTATCTCTCCAACACGCATAGCATAATAGTCTATTAAACCACGAACTCCTATTATACCCCTACTAGCGTTTTCTACACTAGATGTCGTTACAATATTTCTAATCCCATTTGATGTCTCAATCACCAAAAGAGTTTCAGGTTCCACATTGGTCATGAAGAATATGAATTCTGATACGCTACTTGTCTTACTCCCATTAACACTGACTATAACATCCCAAGGTTGAATACCAGCATTAGAGGCGGGACCTTCTGTTTGTACATCCATGATTAATACCCCTGAATTGGGCATAAAGAGAGCAAATGTAAGCAACATAGCTAACAACCCCACAATCATGTTACTCAATGAACCGACAGAGATAATTCTCAATTTGGATACTAAAGAAGCCTTATCAAATACCTTATCATCAGGTTCAACAAATCCTCCAAATGTTATCGGAGCTACAACTATTCCGGAAGATTTTACTGGAATTTTCTCTAAAAATGCGATTATACCATGTGACAGTTCATGAATTGTAACTGCGGGAGCTATAGCAATTAAAATGTAAGGAAACCATCCTAAGCTTACAGTTATTCCTGGAAGAAGAGGTACCATCGCTGAAGCTTCTTGAGGTATATAGAGGAATCGATATAGATTGAGAGTTAGGAAGTATATGGCAAGAACTATCTCGATGCATCCCACTATGATTCCTATGTTAGAGAAGCCCCGCCATAATCTCGGTTTCGACTGAGCCGTTTTCTTCAGGAAGTTATTAAGTTTTGTCGTTCTAAACATAATATAGAGAGGATTTACCTCTAAATTATCCTTCTTTAGAGATAAACGTTGAAATATTAGATATACGCAAATCCAGATCGCAAAGAGAACAAAAAGTAATTCTAAAGGTTCCATCATTTTTCACCTTAAACGAAAGCACTATTCTCAAATCTTAAACTTTTATCACTTGACGAAGAATTCTCCCCTTTTTTATAGAAACACTCAAAACATTGAACTTTTTTACCCATTTAATAATCAGAATTCTCTATTCATCATTTTCAAAGAAAAATATTTAGTGTTTAATTGAACATGCTGAGTGACCCGGATGGTTATATTCATTCATATAGGCTACTTGGCACCATATCCATAAGCCTAGTAGCTTCATCTAAACCAAACATAATATTCATTGATTGTACAGCGTTACCTACATCACCCTTCATCAAATTGTCTAAAGCAGAAATAACACCAATCCTGCCACTTTCCGCATCAACGAAGAATCCTACATCGCAGAAGTTGGACCCGCGAACATACTTAACATCCGGAAGACTTCCAGGACCTCCAGTTTTTTTTGCCCTTATTCTTACAAATTGTTCATTTCTGTAAGCTTCTCTGAACACTTTCCAGAGCTCCTTCTCTTCTACAGTTCTATCAGGGAAAACATGACCAATACACTCAACTCCTCGCACCATTGGAATAGCAAACATTGATGCTGACAATTTGCTAGGATCAAATCCCAACTCTTGTCTGACCTCTGCTAAATGTCTATGTTTTTTAACATAGTATGGTCTCGCAACTCCTGATCTCTCAGAATGATGAGAAGCTCGTTTCGGTTCAGCTCCAGCTTCTGATGATCCAGTCATAATATTGTAGACAATTGTAAAGTTCATGTATCCCTGTAGCTTAGTCAATGGATAACCCGCGAGAATCATCGCTGTTGAATTGCATCCAGGACACGCTACATACTTTGCCTTCTTTAGCTCTTCTCTATGGAGCTCTGGTAAACCATAAACATACTCGTTAAGGAGGTCAGGTAAGGGGTGTTCCCTATTATAATACTCTTTATATAATGCTGGATCTTTTAGACGGAAGTCAGCACTTGTATCGATTATCTTCGTATTGTAACCTACAAGATCTTTAGTTATGTTAAATGAAGCGCCTGAGGGGACACCGATAAAGACTACATCGCTCTCTCTCGCTTTATTCATTAGCGTCTTATTACCTTCAGTTAGAGCTGGATTCATGGGATCATACAATGAAAATTTTAAGTCTGTTAAACCTAGTAGATTAGGGTGTTCTCTATGAATGGGTTTTCCTACCAATTTTCTTCTCCTAGTTGTTGCAAATTGAAGTTCTACATTTTTGTGTCTGGTTAGTACCTCTAATAGACTAAGTCCTGTGTATCCTGTTCCACCAATTATTCCTGCTTTAATAATTCGCGTCATATATGATCATCTCTACGAAATTAGAGAATATACTTAAAACCTTTTATTAAAATAAGTTTAGGTTACATTTTCTATTCATTCTTAAGCCTTCTTCGAATAATGGGATTTGAAGCAGCTAATTTTCTTAAGATGTTCTCAAAAGTCTCTTCCTGCTCTAAATGAACTGAGAGAACGATTCCTGTTCTCCCCACCTTTTTACGGCGCTTTAAGACTCTCATTCTCTCTCTGATAATATCGAGACTAATCCCAACTATTCTCGCTACTTCTCTTTCTCTATAATGGATTGAAGACTCCATATGTCCTTGCTCAGTTGGTTCAATTAACATTAACCTTTTACTGCACCCAGGCACTCGATTATCTACTCTCAGAGCATCGATCTCTAGGTAACCCCCAAATTTATAAAATTCACGTTCTAAAGCTCTAAAAGTTGCAAGAGGAAAAGTTATACACATCTTCTCTTCAATATCTAAAAAAATATGTGCTTTTGGAGTAGAGTTCGGTGTCGCTTGAGCAATTATTCTCTTGTAGATTTCAAAACCACTACTTGTTAAAGCTAACTCGATTGAATGAGAAGATAAAATGTAAGGGATAATAATGTCAATATCACTTTTAGGAGTTACATCACCTCTAACTACACTCCCATATATTCCAGAAATTATTCCTTTAAAGGCTAAGGCATCCATAATTTCGATACTTTTCTCTCTTAATCTTTCTAGTAATTTCCAGTGAGAAGAATTATACACAACTTCAATCTTATCACCGTAACTTGAGTCCAGTCCCATTACTTCCTTTTGAGCTATCACTTTATGAGAAATAAAACCAAACAAGAACTAATTCCAAAATAAACACGCAGAAAGCATCAAATTCTTTCATATAATATATTATTGTCTCCAATGAAACTACGCTAACTTCTTTAACTAAGTAATTGAATAACGGAGGAGAGCAGCCAGTCCACCTAAACCCACTAATTGTTTACCTGCTTCAAATTTGGTATTTATTATCATTATTCTCCCTCCAATTTTCTCCACCTTCCGCATTAGATCCTCAATACTCTTCCTCTCTTCATCTCTTTCTTTTCTTAACAATTCATCTGCTACCAACAATAATTTAACAGCCCCAGTATTTATCGCATTCTCCACATCCATTTGACCATAAGTAACTTTATCTTGGTTGGCTCCAAGTCGAGAAAGGACTTCATTTACAACTTTTGTTTCTTCAATAACTCTTCCTTCTTTCACAACCTTATCGAGAACACCACTACGGATAGCTTCTTTAACCCCTGCAATCCCCCCATTTCCAACTGTTCTAACAGCTTTAATAACACCAAAAAGTTTTGGTTGCTCTATCCGAATATATTTTACTAAATCTTCTTTCCAAAATCCGGGACCTATAATAGATAATAATCCTTGTGTATTTTTCCAAACTAAATCTAAAACCTGTAATATTGTTTTAAAATACTTTGAAATAGCAGGACCCCTCTTTTCAAAGTCCCGTTTACTCGGTAATTTAGCCCTAATTTCAGCTTTAATGTCTATACCATGTTGTTGTAAAAGAGCTATACAGCATTCATCACCATCGATAGAAACTACTATGATGGGGTGTGTTATTATTTTACTTGCCTTTCTTATCCGCTCAATGTCATGGTTAAGCCAAACTTCCTTGGAAATCGTCATTGGTCTTCTAAGAGGAATGTTTATTGTATGATGACTCCCCATTATACCATATCTCTCCGGAGCTTCAATCACTATACCATGAATTCTTAACCGGTCCATCTCTCTTTGAAAAGTGACACTATCGACACATATTCCAATAAACATAGATACTCGTCTACCTTTAGTGGGACGGGCAGCTTCTTCTTCAACTTTAATAACTCTAGTACTTCGTGCAAAAACTTGATCGTTTTTATTGATTACATTATATAATACCCAAAGATCATCAATATTTTTAGGAATCACTTTCATAATGCCCTTTTTTCTGTCAAAGGATATCAACTGCATTCTTCTCACCAAGGGTTTTAATATCGAGTCTCTTTTGCATGAAAAACAATGTTAAGTTCTATTTAGATTTATAATAAGAATACATATTATACTTTAGGACTAAGAAAAATAACTTCGTCTATGAATGTTGATATAATATTGAATATAACAGCAAATAATCTACGTAATCTGGAAGGTTAAACGGATGAGAGGTATACAGGCCGAGAGAAATCTTGTACGGCAGTTATGGAAGAAAGGTTTCGCTGTAATGAGAGCTCCTTCTTCAGGCTCCTCAACGAAAATGGATAGACCTGATATAATTGCAGGAAACAAGATTAAGGGATTACAATTTGCAATTGAAGTAAAGACCACTCTCAAAGAATGCCTGTACATAAAAGAAAAGTCAATTAAACAGTTGGTTGAATTTTCTCAACGCTTTGGCTGTCAATCTATTTTAGCGATAAAATTTAAGGGGAGGAGAAGAAATTGGATTTTTATAAAACCTGATCAATTATCATTCACTCCTTCGCTGAATTATAAAATCACTTTTCGAAATGCTTTACGATTCGGTATAGATTTTAAAACACTCATCAAGGAAGGGAAACAGACAAAAATATATCATTGAAGTTATTTTAATGGAAGAAATTAAGATCCGTACAGTTTTTTCAAGCGAATTAGCTACTGTTCATAAAATAGAAAAGATTTCTTTTAAGAATCCCTATCCATTACCATTCATCGAATCTCTCTACTTTTGGAATCCTAAGGCATTCCTCGTAGCAGTGAAAAAGGAAGAGGTGGTTGGCTATATTATTGCATCTACCCAGACAGATGTTGGTCTAATTATTTCAATTGCCGTTATTCCTTCTGAAAAGAGAAAAGGAATTGGTAAGAGTTTAATAACTGCAATTATTCATTTTTTGAAAGATATTGGAATGAATTCAGTCAGATTAGAAGTAAGGCGTAGTAATATAAATGCACAAAAATTTTATGAAGCATTAGGATTTGAATTTACCCATACAGTACACTTATACTACAGAAATGAGGACGCATTTGTTTATTTCAAGTTTCTAAATTAATTCATAACGAAATGAAAGATACATTTATCATGTTTAGTTACATCTGGAAAATTCAAAGATTCTTCAAAACATTTTACGATCAGACGTTTCAGTGGAAAAATTTGACGTTGAATAGAAGATAAATTATTCAACATTAGAACCTAGATTATTATGATTATCAAAATTTGACTCTTTTCAAAGTTTAAAAGGAAAGCCTTAAGCTCAAGCAGTTTATGAAATAGCTTCTTATAATCATAAAGAAAGCTCGTAAAGAGGCGCAAAGATTTTTGAAGTTTATTCCGTGGAGTAGAGTAAAATCATGGCAATGTTTAGGCTGTGGTGATTGCTGTAGATACACTGTCCAACTTTCGGTAAAGGATTGGGTAAATATTACGAGAACTTATGGTTATGGCATGGCAATACAGAGTATAGGCGGATTCTATATAAGAAAAACAGTTGATGGTTTATGTCCCTTCCTCATTAAATCACGACACAGAAGTTTTTGTAGCATTCAACATATGAAACCTATAGCTTGTGAGATCTGGCCCTTCAAAATACTTATTGAACCGAAATATGGAAAACCAAACGAGGCTTATTTTAAAATTAGAAATCAAGAGTTCTATATTTACGTTAACCCAAATTGCCATGGAATTGTCTGGGGTAAGCCAAATGCAGCCTTTATTAATCAAATCTTAACAGAATTCATCAACATAAGATTGGGTTTACAGAAAAAACAGCACTACTCGACATCTAAATAAAACTTTTATCCCTATCAACAAACAATATCTTAAAAAAAACTTTACAATGAGTAATAATTTACAAGCTTAATTTTTCTTATATTTCTGAGAAAAAATCTCAAATTCACTCGTTTCTTGACTGAAAATATCAAAATATTAACAGGACATTTATGTAGATTTTATTATAATATGTTCATCTAGGTAGGAAATCAAACCTACCTAAGAGAGATCCTGACTTTATCCCTTTTTTTCAGGATCTCATTAAAATTTTAAAATTTACAAGATGAACTTGAACAGTTAGCACATGGACTTTTACTGGCACCTCCAGTGCTACTACTTACCATGTGATTATCATCATAAAGGCTTACCCAACACTCTTGGCAGACCATGATCAAACCCAATTCCTTATGATTTGCAGAGAATCGGCTCAAATCCTCTCCTCTTTTTCCACAAAGTTCACATTCATTCAGTTCCATAACTTGATTCATATTGATTACCTTAATTATATTCCGAAGAATATC
>DAOVAG010000042.1 GCA_030671165.1 Candidatus Bathyarchaeota archaeon
TCCGATTTCTACTTGACATCTAAATAGTTCAACTCCGCATATCTTAGTGTAACTACTTCTACGAGTAACTGAAGATAAACAATTAGTATTTGCCTCTAAACATAAAAGTTGAGGGAAAACCTCCACGTTTTTATAGTTGAACCCTTCAGATTGAAGAATAGCTTTGACTTCGGCATATGTCAGTGTATTATGCTCACCAGATAGATAAAAAAATAGATGAGTTACATGGGGTAACATCTCTCTTGAAACTCAACTCCTAAAGGAGTGAAGATGTAATGCTCACAGAAGTTTGCATGTAAACTGTTCGCAAGATCTTCAATACTCCCAAATAATTCATTCTCAAGAATTACCTAGCAATAGAGGATGAATACACGCAACATATATCATTTTAATACTTCCTTTGATGTTTAAAAGCCAGAAGTGCTAAAATAGTAATTATTCATATCGATTGAGGAATATTCTATTTCGATATTTCTGAGGCATTTTCTTCCTCCATTTCTGGATGTGTAAATGTATGGAGCCAAATTGTCAATATTTTACAGGTCTCTGGTGAAAATTCTCTTCCTGATTCACATTTGAGGATCTCAGCACATGAAACGCATGGAACAGTAGAGATGGAGTCAATGTCTAAGGATCGAATATTTACAAAGACTCGATATGTCCATCGGCCATCAGAAAGTTCACGTTGTCGAGTTATAAGATTTTTTTTACCAAGGTTTAGGGATATTCTCGAACCCACCCTACTACTGGCTTCTAATTCCTTCCATAGTTCACTCTGAAGAATCCCCTCTTCACCCTTATTCATTATTATTTCAAGTGCTCGACGTTCTAAACGATCACGTTTCGACATAGCCATACAACCTCAATATGATAAAGGTACATATATCATTCTTTAATAAAGACTATTCGGAAAAGAGGAGCGTTCTCGTACTATTTTTAGATAAAATAATACTACCTTTTTTCTTTGATTGACAAAAAATGGGATAATTCTCCAGTATTTCTTATTGTTGATGTAGGTAAGGTCTAAAGGTAATGGTTGATAGGTCCATGTCCCCAAAAATCTGAGGGGGAAGTGTTATAGAATGTTTTTTCTATTCCGTATCTTGAAAGGGGCTTCGTAAGGTGCCTATTTGCCCTAGGAGGGGGGATGTATAATCCTGTAGAAATGTCTCTTTTAACTTGAACTTGAACCTTCTTGGCTTTACGCTCTCTTACGCCACATTTTTTACATCTGAATCCTTTTTCTTTTCCCATTGATTCCATATGTTTTTCGCAGAATTTACAGGTAGGATTTTGTATCAAGAATTTTGGGTTTAAACGAATAATCTTGATTTTTTCAAGGTTAATTGTCATTGGAGTTTTCTCTGAGCTTGGTCGAACACCACCAAATACTTGCACAATATCTCCTACCGTTAATGCTCTTATTATATTTCTGAATTTTCCAGTAGGTTCATAAGCTGCACAGTCTATCTCTTTATTTTCATCAGCAATAGTGAAGATCACATGTCTTCCCGGAATCGATATTGGATTCCTCGAGAGTGTACCGATTACGATAACTGAGTGGTGTGGCTGAATCAGATCTATATTGTTTACAGGCCTTAAATGAGCGTCTGTCCCCTGATTTGTCCGATAAATGACCCATCGCTCTATTTCCTCCTCAATTTTGAGTAGGCTAAATGCTCTTTTAACTGCGTCTGCACTTTCACCTCTTATTCCTAAAAATATGGGGTCTGGCCCTCTAGGAGTAATTAAAACGCCTCTTTTCTCATAGTCAACATTATTAAATGTTAACCCTCTCATCACCTTATCCATTCTAAAGACAGAGGCTTCATCCAGTTTTCTGGGTGTTCCTCTGTTTCGTTTGATCCTATATGATATTAACTCGTATGTGTGATCATCAATCAAGGTTTCTCCGACAGCGGCTAAGGCTCCGATTATTCCTCGTCCATATTTGAAAGATAAGGCTTTAGCGCCGTATTTTTTTACTAATTTTAACGCTTCATTTTTCTTAACAATGTCTTGTTTGGTCTTTAGAGAGAAATTGGTAAACTCTCTTGGAATTTTTTCGCCTACATAAAACACGATTCCTGGATCAGTTTTTCCATCATCCAGATCAGAGTTAACTTTAACGGTCTCGATAGCCTCTTCAATTACTTGATCGAGTCTATCAGCATGTATACGTATGCGTAAACAAATGGCACCATTGCCACGTGTCTTCCAGGGCACGTTAGGATTTAGTCTGATTAAAGTTGGGTAGTCTAGAAATATTCCTTCTCTTTTCGTAATTTTTTCAATTAAAAGTGAGGCTATGTATGTGGTACATCCCATTCGTGTTGAATCTGTGTCATCGATCCCAATATGAAGTGGTAACCACATTTATTTTATTCACTTACCATGGCTAAACAGTGTTTAATAGTTTGAAGTATCGGATTCTTCTTTAGTCTACAAGAGTTAGGATTATTCTATGGTGATCATTGTTAGGGTGGATCTAACTTTATTTAACCGTCTTATATTCCAAGTTACGGTTTCCTTGAATTTATTCATAGTTTCTGCTTCAATTTTTGCAATGAGATCATAGACGCCATAGACAGCATGGGCTTCTATTACATTGTTAATCTTCTTTATTGCATCCAAGACCTCTCTTTCAGATCCCATTTCCGTATTAATCAGAACATAAGCCATCATAGAGAAGTTCCTCCGACGAATTGTGTTATAGTTAATTCTCACATTTATGTTTTAAATAGAAGATATTTTGTGAGGGCAGATTTAAATTCTCTAGGCTCGTAACAATTATTGAGGGATTGTATTGGGTTCTGATTATACTATTTCTAGTAATGAGATGAAAGCTTTAGAGATGAATGCTGAGTACTTTGGGATTTCACCGCTTCAAATGATGGAGAATGCGGGAAATGCTGTTGCTAGAGAAATTGTAAAGCGATTCACTTCAGAAAATACTCGGGTTACAGTCCTTGTGGGTACTGGGGGGAATGGGGGGGATGGTTTAGTCGCTGCTAGACATCTCTCTGCTTTAGGTTATGTAGTAAAGATTATTTTGGTAGGTAGAGAGAGCAATATTGTATTGGAAAGTGTGAAGAAGAATTGGGAAGCTATTCAGTTTATGGTAGAATCTGTTGAAATATTGAGAGCATATGATTCTACTTTAATTTCTAAGATTGATTGCGAGATTGCTGTAGATGCTCTTCTTGGGACTGGAATAAAAGGGTCTCTTAAACCTCCGATGTTACAAGCAGTTCAGGCCTTTAATGAGGCTCAGTGTTTTAAGGTAGCAGTAGATGTACCCTCTGGATTACATCCTGATACGGGGAATGTTGTTGGTGAATGCGTAATCGCTGATTTGACAATTACATTTCATAGAATAAAGACGGGGTTGTTGAAGGCGAAGAAATATGTTGGTGATCTGATAGTTGCAGATATTGGTCTACCGAGGGAGATAGAAACACGGGTTGGACCTGGAGATGCATTTCTAATTAATAAACCTCGATTACGTGAAAGCCATAAGGGAGACCATGGACGGTTACTTATTATTGGTGGTAACGAAATTTACTCTGGAGCTCCAATGCTCTCTGCTTTAGCTGCTTTAAGAGTTGGGGTAGACCTTGCTTACGTCGCTACGCCTCGACAAACGGCACATGATATAGCTTCGATTTCTCCAAATTTTATTACTATAAAACTTGGGGATGAACATTTAACGCCTGCAGATATGATAACGTTAGAGCCCTTCATAAAAAAAGTTGATGCTGTAGTGCTAGGTCCTGGGCTTGGTTTACATGGAGAAACCATTGAAGCTGTAAAGAAGATAGTTGAGGTGATTGAGAAAGTTAAAGTTCCGCTTCTCTTGGATGCGGATGGTCTTAAGGCTTTTTCGGAGTGTAAACATAGAGTTGATACACCTCTTGTGCTCACGCCTCATGCGGGGGAATATAAGATTTTGATGGGCGAGAGTCTTCCCGAGGATTATAGAAAAAGGGTGAAGGCTATCGTTAGAGCTGCTAGGGAGGTTAATGGTGTGATTTTGCTTAAGGGACCGATCGATATAATTACGGATGGGAAAAGGGTGAAAGTGAATGAGATTATTCACAATCCGGGGATGACCGTGGGGGGGACAGGGGATGTTCTTTCAGGGATAGTTGGGGGTCTACTTTCTCAAGGGATTGACGCATTCAGAGCATCAACAGCTGGTGTATTTATTAATGGTGCTGCGGGAGACTTTGTAGCTCAAGAGAAGGGGTATCACATGCTTCCTACTGATATTATTGAGTGGATTCCCAAGGTTATGGATGAACCTATGTCACATATTACTGTAAGACGGTTTTAGATTCCGCCTAAAAAACTATGGGTCTATCGATCTCCTCAATTTTGTTATGTGATGAATTCCTTTATTCAAGATGCATCTTCCTAAGAGATGAAAGTTGTTCTTTTTTGAGTGATACAAAGATGGAAGTTAAACTTTGTTTAATGATGGACTATACGCTCAGTTTTAAAAGTCTAATTTTGTTTTCCTTACTTTTTCGGCTATAGATTTTAAGGAAAAATATAATAAATAAATAATATTCTCTAAAGGGTAAAACATAGATATTGGTAAGGGTTATTTACTGGTTTATTTAATAATAGATAAAAGTGGGCCGATAGTCTAGTTGGTTAGGATATCGCCTTGACGTGGCGAAGGTCGTGGGTTCGAATCCCTCTCGGCCCATCTCACCCTTTTAGAAAAAGCGTTGACGGAAAAATCTTGATTATTCCGCTTATTATCCCCTTCTATACTTTGTATTAAATAATTACTCAATTTTTGATACAAAATTTAACCAACCTTTCAAAGTTAAACGTTCCCATATTTTAGTTAAATAAAAGAGAAAAACGAGTAATGCAGAAAAACATTATGTGATTATTTCTCAAATTCTCGGTTCCATTTCTCAGCGATTATATATGCGAATCCCCACCATGTTGTTAATAGTGGGGCTCGTTTGGGGATGGTTTGAATTACTGGAGCGTAAACAATTTTGTTTGGGTATCTAGACTGTTTGGAAATGAATCCTAAGTTCATTAGTCCCAATATTCAGTTCTAAGTTTGGTGTCATAGTCGATTTATCAAGCAATTCTTCAATATTTAGAATATTCTGAAGAAATTTGTGAAGTAGAGTAGAAGAAAAGTTAGAAGTCCATTCACGAGATACCACAGATTTTCATACCGTTTTCCAATCCATACAAGGTTGCCTGTCTTGACGACGTCTCCAAAAAGATGTGTTGTAACTCCGAATGTGAAAGCGTCATATGATACAAGTAGATCTTTTGAGATGTTTGGGGGGGCGATAGAGATCAAGAATAAGGCCGGTATCAGAACTGAATGTGTAATTGGGTTTCTATGTCCAAACCTCTTAAGCAGTTTCATGACCATCCAGTCAATATCAGGAAAAAGAGACCCCACCATAACAAGGAGAAGGTATAAGAAGAGAAATGGTGATAAGAGCACCTCCTCAAAGTCAGAGAGATACCTGACGGCTAGAACATAAGTAGGAACAGCGAGCAACAGATGATCTCGACTACGCAAGTTAATCAGTTCTATATCGTCGAAAAGACTTGAAAAGTATTTCTAGATTATTGATTGTTGTAATCATTTGAGTAAAACGCAATTTGTGTATCATCTTAGATCATAACTCAAAAACCAAATTAATACACAAGATCACTAGTACAAGTCTTGAACTCGGAGTTTGATATCATAATTCAAATTTTGTTCGCTGAAAAAGGGAATAATTGTTATTAAAATAGAACTCCTGTACTAAACTATAGTATTATCTATATGTCACTGAATATTCTTAACTTAGATGATTGGATTTGAGACTTAGAAACAAGATTCTGGTAGTTATATTAATCACCGTAGGTGTAATTTTTTCTGTTGGGATTGGTATTGGTTACTATGTGATGAGTCAATACCCTCTCTTGAGAGATGCTTTTGACAATAATCCTCTTGCAGTCTTAGAAGCAGTAAGTAAAGTAGCCATAACCCAAGTGACATCTACATCGACAAAGAATTTTGATATTGAAGACATAGACAAGGATTATAATGTGACCGTGGAGTTTTCTGATAATGGGTTTGAGTTAGAGACTGCTGAGCAGATTATTGAGTGGAGCGTAACCTATCAAAGTCAGCCTTGGGTAGAAAATGTTACAGAGTTTCTTTCAGATTATAATGTTCCAGTTAGTGATGTAACCCTACGCTTGGTCTTTATTGAAACTGAGAGTGGTGAAAATCCTGTTATGACGGTAACTTACATAGCTTCGAATAACACGCAGATAGTTGAGAAAGGTTGGACCGATAGAATGACCCACAACTCTTCTACAGTCTTGATCACAGAGGAGTTTGCAATTGAAAATCTCAAGAATTATGGTGACTCCAAACAGTTTGTGATGGCCTTAATACAGAACTACGATGGTGCGATAAAACTGATAACAGAATAACTAGGTTCGCTAAACTACGCTAGAACATGATTGATTCTATCTTGAAATAAACAGGTTTCCAACTTTCCATGGGCACTCAGATATAGTTGGAGAGTTATGTGTGTTGGTTGGAAAATTGGAAAGTTAAGAAGTTCTATCTATGTATTCATATCCTTGGGT
>DAOVAG010000157.1 GCA_030671165.1 Candidatus Bathyarchaeota archaeon
AGGAACTTTGCTTAAATACCAAATTGAACCGAAACCTACCCATTTCAGTATCCGGTTAAAACCATTTTCACAGAGAGATATATCAGCCATAAAGTTGAGTAAACAAATAATCGTTGAAGATTAAATATAAGATGTTCAAACAAAAATTAACGTAAGGTAATCAAAGAACTAAAGAAGTCGAGAATTTTTTGCTATAATTTCTCGATGATTATCTAGAAAAATATCCGGAAATCACTTGAATCATCTATGAAAGTGATGCAAAGGTCAACTAAATTGTGTGAGAGTAATTCTGAATAGATAACATTAAACTCTGTTATAACTAGTTCTGAGAATTATCCATCGTCTTCGATCGTTCATCAAGATCAGTATGATAGGTGAGATGGATGGAGGGATGCTTATTCTAATTTGTAGCGTGTGCCCGCAACATATTGTAGTGGTGTTTCATCATATTGATGATAGAGTGTTAGAATAGTGTCATCTTCCATTTGGACGGTACTTGGATAACCCATATGCCATCTTTCTCGAACTCCTTTGGCAGCAGGGACGTGTCCTCCAGTATTTATTGTGAATTGTTGTGAGACATCCCACGTATAGCCGTCTTTTGAAATACACCCCTTGTTTCCACCTTCGTCTCTTCTGTACCCATATGTACAGAGAATCCTTCCATCATTCAATTTGATTAGATGAGGGGGATAGCCCCAAATATTCGTTCTCTTTGGTCGACTCCAAGAGGCTCCATCGTCATCAGAAAAAGTCACATATAGCGCATCATGGCTCCAATCTGGAAGCTTTTCGGCTCTGATCATACATACGATCGTCCCATTATCAAGACGGAGGAAAGCTGGCTCTTGATAATATATAATTCCAGCGGGGTCATATGCAAGAGTTGAGCCGAAACTCCAATGTGCTCCTCCATTATCAGATCGGACAAGGTAAGCCCGACGAGCCTCATATCCTCCATACTCACCAAACTGGGTAAGCCGTCCATAAACACCTAATAGCAAACTACCATTAGGTAGCTCCAGTGCAGCTGTTCTTGTACCACCATGCTTCATAGGCTGAACATTCACAATTATCGGATCGGTCCATGTATGTCCATTGTCTGATGATTTGAGGACAAACGTTCCGATCCAGTTATACCCAAATCCCATACGAAATGGAGCGTGGTGTCTTTGACATAACGCTACTATAAGAGTGCCATCTGAGAGTTGTGTAATAGCAGGGTCCCAGTTACTAACGGACTCGGTACATCCTAGAATTGTCGTTTTAGTTGTAGGATCCCATGTTTTTCCACCATCTTTTGATCTGATGAGGGAGGCCCATCCGTCATCTGCGTGAAACATACCTCTCTCCTCGTTGAATGCTGCGAGTATCTCACCATTTCTAAGTTTGGTAACGCTGACTTGGTTGCAAGCACGAGAAGGGTCTTTATATACGACTACATGAGAAACATTCTTAATTTTTACCATAATATCAATTTCCTAACAAGTTGTATGACTAAGATGAAGAATTATCTTGGTTCTTTCTATTTTAGATTTATGGTTTTTTGATTGTTTCAAGATGAAACTGAATAAGTAGCTTGCTTCAATAATGAACCTTTTATTATCTCATAGAGACAAACTGTTCAATTAATTGAATGAACAATAAACAAGGACACATATCAAGAATAATTAGGTTGCATTCAAAAATTTCTCTCTAATATCAGCCTGTGGGCTCAATGACCAACTTTTAATAATATCACAGGTATGATTGCGCTAAGGCCTGTGAACCCTCCTAAAATGAATACGGAACCAAGATTTCCATCAGCAACGGTGGAAGATGTTAATATTTTCGTCAAATTGCCTGTGGCTTGACTGACGTCAAGGAGGCTGTTTGCTACGCCTCGATTTTCTGGAGTTGAATTCTTAGCGACTATGGTTGTTGAAAGAATCCTTACGGCTCCAAAACTGATGCCTGATAGGAAAAGTATTATGACCATTGAGATGTAGTTGTTGGCAAAAGATGATGCAAAACCGGTTATTCCAGCTAAGGCTAAAACTGAGATGAGGAAGGGTGTAATTGGAATTCGGGATAAGAATGTAGCAGATGAGAATCGAATTAACATAATTGCGAGATTACGAATTACAGAGAAGGATGCTATCTCGGTATTTGAGAGATGTAGATCAACTCGCCCATATATTGGAGTGTAAGTGTTTACAATAGAGATATTAAAAAAGTAGAGAGAAGCCATGATCATCAAGCCTCGAAAGTTTGTTTTATTTACCAGACTCTTAATGTATTTGAGATAATCGATTTTCACATTTTTCCTGGTTTGAGATTTCGTCTCTTTAATTTGGGTTGTTATAAAGATTAAAACACCTATTTCGGCAACAGCAGTTATCTGGTATATCCCCCGTAGAGTTATTTGAGGCATAGTTAAAAGAAGCGTTGTTATTAGTGGACCTAGTACCATTCCAATGCTAGAAAAGAGGAACAGAATGCTAATGGATTCTCGTTGTTCATTCGGTTTAGCGAGATCTCCAATCATTGATAGGAGAATCGGAAAATAGCTTCCCCCTGCAAATCCGCCTACAACTGCAGCAATAAGTAAGTGATTTCCGTCTGTAGCAAAAGTGCGAATTAGTGTTCCAAGTAACATTATTATTCTGGGATAAACGATCATCGGTTTTCGTCCGAAGCGATCGGACAACATCCCGAAGGGTACTAGAAGGAGGATGCTCATCGTGCTACGGACCGTAGTTATCAAGTTTATTTGGAGAATGTCTGCTCCGAGATCTAGGGCGTAGAGAATAGAGATACTCCAACTCATAGCTCCAACACTTACAGCTATAAGAGGAATAGCATATATCTTCAGAAAACTAGGATTTTTCAGAGTAGCAAACATTGTAGAATCATCCAATTCGTACCTAGTTATAGATCTGCCTTCTTAAAGCTTCAGTAGATCTCTAATATTTTTATCACCTAGAGTTACATTCTTCAATTTAAATAGTTTAATATTTGGAAATTTTATTAGATATGAATGTAATTGCTTTAATGTGTTAAGAATGATAAATGCTATAAAACTTTTAGAGTATAATCAAGAGCTTAGGTCAGTATACTTAGATAAATTGAGTGAACTTCCTTGGGAGGAAGTTGTAAAAGATAGGGGTGCTAGCTTTCCCTCTCTTAGAGACATTTATTTACA
>DAOVAG010000100.1 GCA_030671165.1 Candidatus Bathyarchaeota archaeon
GCTTATGTGAACTTTACGATAAAAGATACAACAATCAATCAATGGTCAATAACTGCTTCTGGGACTTCTGAGGTAACTTTGACGAATTCTAATATTGAATATGCTTATGCGTATTCTCAGTCGAAATTGATGATTGAGGATTCAACCTTGAGATACTTGTATGTTTATGATTATTCTTATGTTTCATTATCAGATTCGTATGTTACGAGTGCGGTCTATCTTGAGTTTGAGCAGAATTCTGATCTAGGTCTTACTGGATTGAGGCCGGGTGTGATAGATTCTTGGAATTTAGCCGATTATGGTGTCACTTCCTGTAATTTTATGATTCAGAATAGTGATGTTTCTGGGTGGTGTGTGTATGCGCGAGGAGATTCTGTGGTTTCTTTGAGTGATTCTGAGCTTGGACAGGTCTATGCTTACGATGATTCCGTTGTCAACATTTTTGGCTCAACTGCTAAAGGTGTATATAGTTATGGTTTTTCTGTAAATACTTTATCATCTGATTCTATCGTAGATTATTTATATGTTTATGATTCTTCCAAACTCACATTAACTGACAGTACTGTTCGATATGTAACTACTCTTGAGTTTGAATTTAATTCTGAACTGAATAGTGCTCTACCATCTGGATCTATTTCCCAGTGGAATCTCGAAACAGTAACCACAAATGCTCGAATAAATTTGAATATAATAAACAGTCAATTGGAAGGTAAATGGTCAATCTACTTGCGACATATTGCAGATGTTACAATAACTAATTCCAAAATTGACTATGTGTATGCTTATGATTCATCATCCATTTCACTTATGAATTCAACAATAAGAACTGCTTACTCTTATGGCGTTTCAAACTTCACAATAACTGACTCGATAGTAGATAGTAATCTATACTCATACGAAAGTTCACTTGTTCAAGTATTCGATTCACATGTTAATCGAATAAGATCTTATAAAACTTCATCGATAGTTCTCCAAAACTGCACTTCCTCAGAGATAACAGCGTATGACTTATCACAAATAAAAGTTGGATGGTACATTTTAATGACAATTAGAGATGCTGATACAGGACCATTAAGTGGAGTGAAAGTTGAAATATTAGACAATAATCGTGTGAAACTATATGATTTATCAACAGATCAGGAAGGAATTATCAAAGTAATCGTCTGGGAAAAAACAATTGATTCAAACGAGGTCTTGCAATATGGTAATTACATAATTCGTATCACTAAAGATGATATTGTCGATGAACTCACTCAAAAACCTGTCAAATACAATGTTGATACAACTTTTGTCTATAAACACGTTAGTCCAGTAAGTAATCTTTTTGGATTTCCAGGATACTTTGGTATAATTCTTATTTTGATCTGCGCAGCCGTAATTATCATTATATTCCTCATCATTAGAAGTAGACGAAGTAGACAGGTTACTTGGTCGTAATACCTTCCCTTCCTTTTTAAGAATATTCGGTTTATTTTCCTAATCTTTATCTTACACATTAATGAATAATGACAAAAACGACACGAGACGAAAGTTTAATATATTTGGGAGAAGGCTAATAGCTATCGTCGGTATGGAGTGAAAACGATGTTTAACAGAAGGGACTGTGTTCATAAGAGAACGATTTTGTATTAGTAGTGTAGATATTATCCAGTTGACATCTCAAATAAATAATAATTTCCGACATGTATCTTTTAAGATATCGATTCTCGTTTGGAGTTGATAAAATTTGACTAAGGTAAAGTTTCTAATCCCAAAAGGGTCACTCGAAGAAAATACTTACCAACTACTTAATGAAGCAGGTTATATCATCTCTGGCCAAGAGAGAACATATCGACCTACTATAAATGATCCCAAAATACTCTTGAAAATATTGAGACCTCAAGAAATCCCAATCTTTGTAGAAGAGGGTCTCCATGATGTAGGAATCACTGGTCAAGATTGGGTTAAAGAGACAGGTGTAGATGTTCAGACTCTCATGAACTTAGAATACGGAAAAGTAAAATTATTATTAGCTATACCGGAACAATGGACTCATATTAACTCTTTTTCGCAACTCTTAAAGAACTTTTCAGATGATAATAAAATTGTTAGGATAACTACCGAATATCTTAATACCACTGTTAAGTACATTACAACCAACTCAACCTATATCGAACTTTATGGCGACACTCAACCCCTTGTAATAACACCCTGGTGGAGAAAAGGAGAAAACTCTAAGGTTTCTGTTTTCCTATCATTTGGAGCCACTGAAGCGAAACCTCCTGAGAATGCAGATGCAATTGTGGATATAGCTGAGACGGGTACAACAATCGAACAGAATAATCTTAAACCAATTGAATGTCTCTATGAATCTCAAGCAGTATTAATAGTCAACAAAGATGCTTTGAAGAATCCTTCTAAACGCGAGAAGATTTATGACATCTTAACTCTCCTGAAAGGTGTCATTGATGGACGGAAAAAAATCCACATATTTGTAAATGTAAAAGAAGAAAACCTGAATCAAATAATTGAGAAACTTCCATCTTTAAAAGGTCCTACTATAAGTCCTTTATCCACTAAAGGATGGTACTCTATTAATGCAGTTATCGATCGTAAAGATTTCCATGAACTTCTACCAACCCTCCGTAAACTCGCTCAAGGTTTAGTAGTTCATGAACCAAGGCAAATTCTTTCTTTAGAGGAGATCGCGGGTGAAGAAAATGGATCAGAAACTTACTCTAAAAATTAAAAAAATTTCATCTATTAACGAAGATTGGTTAAGAAAGCGCTATATTCACAAAATCGTTGAAGATCCAAACCTCAAACCAAAC
Source organism: Candidatus Bathyarchaeota archaeon (assembly GCA_030671165.1). Classification (GTDB taxonomy): domain Archaea; phylum Thermoproteota; class Bathyarchaeia; order RBG-16-48-13; genus JAUWWH01. Next base: position 2,811 of record DAOVAG010000100.1, read on the forward strand.
ATAGACCGCATTATCGATGAAGTTCGAGAAAATGGTGATAAAGCTCTAATAGCGTTTACCGAGAAATTTGATAATGTCAATTTAACGAAAATTGGAATAAGAGTTTCCGAAAAAAAAATCAAAGATGCTTATAATCACGTAAGAATAGATGAAATAGATGCCTTACTCAATCTAAAAAAGCGAATAAGTAAAATTGAAACTCAAAAACTTAAACATCTAGTATATGATACAGTTGAACAAGGCTTTAAAATATCTCACACTTTCCAACCAATACAAAGTGTTGGCTGTTATATCCCTGGAGGCCAAGCTGCATATCCAAGCACCTTAATAATGACAGTTGCTCCAGCTAAAGTTGCAGATGTACCCAGAATAGTAGTATGTTCACCTCCAACATTTGAGGGAGAAATAAGCCCTTTAATACTCGTAGCTGCTGATATTTGCGGTGTCAACGAAGTTTATCGATTGGGTGGTGCTCACGCAATCGCGGCTTTAGCTTATGGAACAGAATCTGTAAAACCCGTATTGAAAATCGTTGGACCTGGAAGTAAATATGTAACCTTGGCTAAAATAGCCATCTCTCCTGATGTAGCAATTGACCTTCCCGCAGGACCCAGTGAACTCATCATTTTAGCTGATGATACCGTTAATACCAGATATGTTGCCTGGGATCTAATTTCTCAATCTGAACATACTTCAGATAATGTGGTCGGATTAGTTACTACTTCACAGAAGATTGCACTAGATGTTATCTCACAACTTGAAAGTATCGTCCCAACTCTAACTAGAAAGAAGATTATCATCCAAAGTCTTTCTCAAAACGGTTTTGTAATTATCTGTAAAACTATGGAAGAAGCCCTAGAATTCATAAACGCCTTTGCACCTGAACATTTGGAGATAATGACTGATAAACCAAGAAATATCGCTAAAAAAATTACCTCTTCAGGGATAATCCTCCTGGGAGAATACTCTCCTGTTTCAGCTAGTGATTACCTTTTTGGAACGAATCATGTTCTTCCAACATCGGGATTTGGTCATATCTATTCTGGCTTATCAATTTTTGACTATGTTAAACGAATCGATATTGTAGAATGTTCAAGAAAAAAGCTAAGAAATCTGCAAAATAATGCCAAAATTTTAGCTAATAGTGAAGGTTTACCAAACCATTTCCAAGCAATAAAGGAGAGATTCATAGATGAACCATAAACTTGATTGGCTTGAAGTAAAATTGAAGAATATGCAAAACATTGAAGAGTATTCACCAAAATATTCCCCAGAGGCTATAGCAAAACAATTAGGAATCGATATAGAGAAAGTCATTAGACTTGATAAGAATGAAAACCTATTCATCTCTAAATCATTCTTTTCTGGAATTATCAATGAGTTAGCTGAAGAACTAGACCCAAGGTTTTATCCTCAAAGGGAGAAGTCAACTTTAACCCAGAAACTAGTCGAATACTTAGATCTTCCCTCAGAATCCATAATTCTTGGAAATGGTTCAGATGAACTTATCGAAACGATCGTTAGAGTCTTCTTAGGACCTAATGGGGCAGCAATATCAATAGCACCTACATTCATAATGTAT
>DAOVAG010000136.1 GCA_030671165.1 Candidatus Bathyarchaeota archaeon
AAAAGAAGACAAAAAAGGAGGATAATTATAATGGCAAGTAATGGTTTAAAATTTGCGTTATTTCTTGGATGCGTGATCCCTAACCGCTACCCTTTCATAGAACAAGCTACGAAGGCCGTGTTAGGGAAATTCAAGATAGAATTAATAGAAATGGAAGGCGCGTCCTGCTGTCCGGCACCTGGTGTATTTCGGGGGTTTGATATCGACACATGGTTAGTAGTAGGAGCCAGAAACATAACAATTGCTGAAGAACTTGGAGTTGACATCGCTCTAATGTGTAACGGATGTTATGGGAGCTTACTCGAAGTAAATCACACTCTAAAACACGATAAAGAAAAGAAAAAAATGGTTAATGAACATCTCGCTAAAATTGGCAGAGAATTTAAAGGAACTGCTAAAATTCGACACATCGTAGATATACTGTATCACGATATAGGCCCTGAAAAAATAAGAAATAGAACGAAATACGGCAGAAAAGTACCTTTAAATTTAAATCTAGCGGTACACTACGGTTGTCATCTTGTGAAACCACGCGATATAAGACCTTGGGATAATCAGGTTGAGAATCCAACTTTTTTCGATGAATTAGTAGAAATCTCGGGATGCAAAAGCTTAAATTATAAAGACAAGTTCATGTGCTGTGGCGCAGGTGGTGGAGTAAGAGGCGCTTTCAAAGAACTTTCTCTCGATTATACTCGCGAAAAATTGGAAAATATAACAGCTGCTCAAGCAGATGCTATTATTACCGGCTGTCCTTTTTGTCATCTACAGTTTGACTTAGGACAAGTTGAAGTAAATAATATTTTTAAAGATAAAATAAGCGCTCCATTTAGTATTCCGGTTCTATACTTCACTCAATTAATAGGATTAGCGATGGGTATGAAACCAGAAGAATTAGGATTGATAAGAAGTCCAGATTTAAAGGGAGTTCCTCCATTTACACCTGTAAAACCTATTTTGACAAAAATTGGAGAGAGCGCTTAAAGAGAGGTAAAAATTATGGTAAAACCAAAAAATGGGATTAAAATAACTGGCAGAGAGCCTCCAAAAATCGGCGTCTACATTTGTTGGTGCGGAATCAATATTGGGGGTATTGTAGATGTTCCAAAATTATGTGACTACTCAAGATCATTACCAAATGTTGTTTTAGCGAGTGAATATAAGTTTATGTGCTCCGATATTGGACAAGGCATGATAATGGAAGATATTAGAGCAGGAAAGGTTAATCGGGTTGTTGTAGCATCTTGTTCACCCAGAATGCACGAAGAAACCTTTAGAAGAGCTTGCGAAGAAGGGGGATTAAACAAATACCTTTTTGAACAGGCAAATATACGTGAACATTGCACCTGGGTAACAATGAATGACATTCCTGGGGCGACCCGGATCGCTGAGGACCACATAAGAATGGCCGTAGCGAAAGCTGGAGCCCTTAAACCGTTAGAGGTTACCACTGTAAAAGTTGAACCCGCAACCTTAGTAGTAGGTGCGGGAATTGCAGGCATTAACGCAGCTTTAGATTTAGCAAACTCAGGTTATAAAGTTTATTTAGTTGAAAAATCCCCAACGGTGGGCGGTCACATGGCTCAGCTTGATAAAACATTCCCAACAATGGATTGTTCTTCGTGTATTACAACTCCTAAGATGAGCGAAGTAGCCCGAAATCCTAACATCGAGTTAATGACGTATTCTGAAGTCGTAGCTCTCGATGGATATGTAGGTAATTTTCAAGCAAGAATAGAGAAATATCCTCATTATATTGATCAAGAGGCATGTACCGGATGCGGACATTGTGTAGATATATGTCCCATCGAGTGTGCCAACGAATTTGAGTTAGGAATGAAGCCTAGAAAAGCTATCTACATTTCATTTCCTCAAGCAGTTCCTGGTGAATACACCATCGATATGAATCATTGTATTAGATGTGGAATTTGTAAAGAAGCATGCCCAACTAACGCAGTCCATTACAACGATATATCAGAATATGTTGACATCAAAATTGGTACCATCATTATTGCAACAGGATTTGACCCGTACGATGCAAAAAGATTGGAGCAGTATGGTTTTGGAAGACATAAAAATGTTATTAACGCTCTTCAAATGGAGAGATTACTAAGTTCATATGGACCTACTGAAGGAAAAGTAAAAAGACCTTCTGATCTAAAAGAACCTGAATCAATCGTGTGGGTACAATGTGTAGGTAGTCGAGATTTTACAGGTAGAGGGAAAAAGTATTGCTCACGAGTATGTTGTATGTACGCTACCAAGCAGGCACGGTCTTACAAAGAAAAACACCCCAATACCCAAATACTCATTTTCTATATTGATCTTAGAGCATTTGGGAAAGGCTACGAAGAATTTTACTATGATGCTGCGAAGAACTATGGGATTAAGTTTATTCGTGGAAGAGTTTCAGAGATATTAGAAGCTGAAAATGATAATTTAATCATACGAGCAGAAGAGACAATGTTACAAAGACCTCTTGAGCTTGAAGTTGATATGGTAGTCTTGTCAATTGGTTTAGAACCCCGTAGCGATATCGATGATATTGCGCGAATTTTTAATGTAACGGCTACCAAAACTGAAGATGGTTTCTTAATGGAAGCTCATCCTAAATTACGCCCAGTCGATACGTTAACTGATGGTGTATTTGTCGCCGGAAATGTCGTAGGACCAAAGGATATTCCTGATACCGTTGCTCAAGCCAAAGCTGCAGCATCCAGCGCTGCAACACTAATGTCTCGAGGGGAAGTCGAGATTATACCTTATTATGCAATGGTTATAGATCACAAATGTGCTGGGTGTAAAAGTTGTATCGGGTTATGTCCCTTTAACGCAATCACTTTTAATGAAATTGAAAGTATAGCAGAGATAAATGACATTTTGTGCAAAGGTTGTGGTACATGCGTAGCCGCATGCCCCTCTAAAGCAATCATTCAAAACCATTTTGACGATGTGCAAATTCTACCGATGATTGAAGCTGCAATTCCAAAAAAATCACAAAAAGAGGAAGTGAAAGTTGAGTAGTCAAGAGCTCTATGAACCCTACGTCTTAGGTATCTTCTGTAATTGGTGTTCTTACGCCGGAGCAGATGGTGCAGGGACTTCTAGAATGCAACGTCCCGCTAACTTACGAATTGTAAGAGTTATGTGCGGAGGTCGAATTGATCCCCAATTTGTTCTTAATGCATTTATGAATGGTGCTGATGGCGTAATGATTAGCCACTGTCATCCTGGTGATTGCCATTACATTGAGGGAAATCTTAAAACGGTTCGAAAAATGCCTTTACTTAAAAGATATTTAGAACAATTTGGGATTAATCCAAAAAGATTGAAGTATATATTCGTGTCTGCTTCAGAAGGTGTCGTTTTAACAGAAATTGCCCGAGAATATTCAGAAGTACTCAAAGAACTAGGACCGAACCCAATAAGAGGAGGTAATTAAAATTGTCGTATCCAAGAGTAGAGAGAATTGTCGATAGCCACAAGAATGAAGTCATTTTAAGTT
>DAOVAG010000028.1 GCA_030671165.1 Candidatus Bathyarchaeota archaeon
ATTTTGTATCATACAACAACATTTTAGAAATAAGGATAAATAAAGAATATAATTTATAAAAACGATACATGAACAAAACTCTTTCAAGTTGACCAAATAATTGTTTTTAAAAGATGCAAAAGACTAATAACATGAAACAGATTATCACGATTAAAAGTACTTTAAAAATTTAAATTAAATGTATATGAATAACAATAAATTTACTTAGTAATAAAGACAAATCAGTAATTTAAATAACTTGAAAGAGTTTTGTATTAGTTTGACTAAAAAGAGGGAATTATCGAGGTATTAAATATGAAATATGATGTCAGCATCGTTGGTGCGGGACCTGCAGGATTATCTGCAGCAAGAATAATTTCAAAAGAAGGATTCAGAGTAGTAGTTTTTGAGAGAGAAAGGCATCTTGGCGTTAAACTTTGTGGAGAAGCAGTGAGTAAAAAAACGCTAGATGAGGTTTTTAGTACACTACCGGAAGGTATAACTGTCCAAAAGATTAAGCGAGCCGCAGTTTACGCCCCTAATGGGAATAAAGTGATACTGGAGGAATGGGGCGGCGCGGGTTATGTTTTGAATAAAAAGATGTTTCTTCAATGTCTCGCAGAAAAAGCAGTTGAAGCAGGGACAGACATCTTAATGAATCAAAAAGTAGTAGATTTGAAACGGAAAGACGGTGTAGGTATAGTTAAAACGCGCGGGGGTGAATGGTCATCCAATCTTATTCTAGGAGCCGATGGTTTTACATCAATAGTCTCACAAAAATTCGGATTAGAAAAAAAGAGAAAGAGAGAACTAATTTCATGTCTCCAATATGTTATGGTGAATTGTAACTTAAATAACACACAAACATTAAGATTCTATCTGGGAAGGTCTGTGGCTCCATTAGGATATGTGTGGGTCTTCCCTAAAGGCCATAAAAAAGCAAATGTAGGTATTGGAGTGCGAGGTACTCCAGCTAAACCATATCTTGACAAATTCATCAGAGAACACCCTGATATTTTTTCTAAAGCACAAATAATTGGAATTGAAGCCGCGCCAGTCACAATCAGTGGATTATTAGATAAAATCGTCGATGATAATGTAATGCTTATCGGTGAAGCTGCAGGTCAAGTGATACCGTTAACAGGTGGAGGTATACATGCTTCGATGGAAGGAGGGAGAATGGCAGGAGAGACAGCCATTAAAGCTTTAGAAAGAGAGGATGTGTCAAAAAATTTACTCGATGGATATGTAAGAAAATACCAAAAATATTGGGGTAAACGTATAAGGGATAGCCTAAAAGCTCTAAGAGTGCTTGAAAAATTGGAGGATGAAGAATTCAATAAATTGGCTGAGTTGTTAACACAACAAGATATATTAGATTTAGCCAATGGTGGTAACATAACCCGGGTTGGACGAAAGTTTATGAAGCACCCGCTATTCAGCTTTAAATTAGCTAAAGCACTATTGACCAGCTAAGATTTTAAACATAATGTGTTTTTTAAGCATGCCACACATTTAGAAAAAAAGGATTGTCATAGCTAGGAATAAATCGAATGTGAGGAGCATGGTTAGAGATAAAACGAAGTTAACAAGAAAGTATTTCTTAATTTTAGCAACGGGTCTAGTGGTTTATGTATTTTTTTTGTACTTATTTGTTGATGTGGGGGCCATCATAGCAGCGATTCAACTAGCTAATCCATTGTATTATTCTTTAGCATTCCTCGCAATTGTGATGAATGTTTTCTTTCACTCTCTCACCTGGTGGCATCTCCTGAGAACGCTTTCGATAAAAGCATCACTGAAAAAAATCTTCTCATTTATTTGGATAGGAAATTTTGTTGATATTTTAGTTCCAGCAGAGTCAGTAAGTGGAGAGATTACACGAGCCTACTTAATGAGTCATGATTCAATTGATAACACAGGAAGGAACACTGCGTCAATTATGAGTCATCGGGTTATCTATACAACAATGAGTTTAATTTGCTTTGTCATAAGCGCAATGTTTTTTACTATGAATTCCGAGATGACCTCATCTCTCTTTAGTTTAACCATAATAGTGTTAGTTGGAGCCATGGGTACCCTCTCTTTTCTAGCTCTCCTATGTCTTAAAAGAAAATTGGCATGGAAAATTATCAATTCTTTGTTAAACTTATTTGATTTTATTTTTAGAAGGCGTTGGAATCTGGCGCAATTTAAGCCAAAGATTAAACAACTATTAGATGAATTTTATGAGGGATTAAAAACGCTTAGTAACCATCCTCTGAGTCTGGTTTGGCCGATCATGTTTTCGATTATAGCATGGGCTTTCAAGATGTTGATAATATTTCTAGTTTTTATTTCACTGAGTATTAATGTACCTTTCAGTGCTATTGTAGTAGTTTTTTCCATAATCGACACACTCCAAACTATCCCTCTAGGCATACCCGGAGAAGTAGGCTTCATAGACATAACTATGACTGGTCTTTTTACAGCACTTGGGATCCCGCCAGTAATTAGTGCTACTGCAACAATTTTATCGAGAGTAGTAACTTTATGGTTTAACCTCTTAATTGGCGGTATCTTTGTTCAGTGGATCGGAGTTAAGAACATTAAGGGAACCATATTTAGATCTTAAAAATAGGAATGAAGGGCTATATCTCTTTGCATTTCTTTTCATTCAGATAACAAATATATTACTTTTTATTAATAAAAGAAAGAAGAAAAATGATAATTAGTTGCATTTTCTTCGTTGCGAGGAAACATACCGGATATGTCCTACAACGGGCATCAAGAAGACTAAAAATGCTCAAAAAAAACATTACGAGTAATAAAAAATGAATTCGATATATCTTTAAAGCCGTAGATTTTAGGTAAACGTAAGATCGGGAGATCCAGAATAATGACCAAAGGGGTAATGAAAAGTCAAATAGACAAAACGGTGGAACGTTATTCTATGCTTTTTACCCTCCCATCATCTACTAACAAGGTTCTCCTACTTCATCTGCTTGTTAATGGCATTGGGGGGGTTACAGCAGTTCTTCTTCTTAATCGTCGTACTGCTTCATATTTCATAGGATTGTTTTTTGGATTCACTTTCCTCATTATAACTTTAGTTACTGATCTTGTAGTTCAGAAGAATTTACTGAAAAACGATCCAGTTTTTAATTTAAGACGCAGTTTCTCTCTATCTCTATTCTCGGCCATACTTTGGTTCATAATCATCGCCCAAGGGGCCATTATGAGTGTGCTCATAGGAAGTGCAAATCTTTGGTTAAAATTTTATCTTCTCGGTTTCTCTTTTGTATTAATCCTTCGCTTGATTACCTTCTCTACAATATCTTCAGCGAACAGAAAAAGTCAGATCCTTTCAGCTCTCTTACAACCTATAATGTGCTGTATCCCAATTCTCTTCATGAATGGAATTGTAGGTTATCAATTAGATTTATCAAACCTTTTATTTGTATTATTTACGATTCCATTTTCAATTAGTTTAATCTCTGTATTTGTAGCTTCAGTGAATAATGTCGGAAAAAAAATGATTGGAATAGAAACGCTTGCGCTCCTCAGAGCATTCGTATTTAATTGGGCCGAGGACCTTTATCATCCATTGGAGTCCATCTTAGAACGGTTAGGGCATGAACAAAATGTTAAAATGTCAATTTTAACCTTCCGAGGGAAAAAGGGATTTAAAGGAATAATGGTAGTGCCTAGTATTCACCCGGGACCATTTAAAAACGTTGGAAGCAGTGTTCTTCCCCACAAAATCCAAATGACTTTAGAGGATAAATTTCATTGCATCACAGCGGTTCCTCATGGATTATGTGGACACGACCTTGATCTAACATCTCAACTTCAAAACAAGAAGGTTATTGATGAAATTCTGAACTCCATGGAGTTTTCTACATTTAGTTCTGAAGCCACTCCGTTTGAAAGAGTAGAAAAAAATGGAGCACATGCAAGTTGTCAAATATTTGGAAAATGTGCTCTTATTACGTTAACCATGGCACCTCAAACAATGGAAGATTTACCACCACAACTAAGTACTACAATCCTCCTTGAAGCAAAAAAACGAGGTCTTTTCTCCACCATCACTATAGATGCGCATAATAGTACTAATGGCTCTTCTAAGACAGATAATTATGTTGACTCCATTAAGGTAGCTGCAGTAACAGCTATAGATAAAGCATTATGCCACCAGCGTCTCCCTCTTGAGGTGGGAACCTCTAAAATTATTCCGGACAATTTTGACGTTAAGAAAGGTTTAGGTCCTGGAGGGATCTGTGTAATTGTTGGAAAGGTTGGCGATCAAAAATCAGCGTATATAATTATTGACGGAAATAACATGGTCTCAGGACTTCGTGAAAGAATTCTAATGAACCTTAAAGGCATCGGCATTGAAGATGGAGAAATTCTAACAACAGACACACATATGGTAACCAGTATCGTGTTAACAAAGCGTGGTTACCACCCAGTAGGAGAAGCAATAGATCAAGAAAAGCTGATCAGCTATATTAGAGAAGCAACGTTAACGGCATTGAACAACTTGGAACCTGTAAAGGCTTCATGGAAATCGATGAGCATTACAAAAATGAAAATTATTGGAAAGAAACAGCTAGGTAACCTATTCAGTGTGATTGATGAAGCAATAAAACTTAGTAAAAGGCTGGGTATCTTCCTCATTTCAATTGCAGGAATAATCCTAATAACCTTGCTTTTCTTTGTTTAATCATTGAGTTATTTTATAAGGTATATGCAGAATCTTTACAAACATCGTACAGAGAAGGTCTACATTACGTAGTCCAGACTAGCACTCGTTAAAGGGTTTGAGAGAAATGGATTATCGTATTATGATTGAAAGGATCAAGATTACTCCTAGAAGAAAGGAGAGATAATAAAAAGAATTGAATTCTCTAATTTAAACGATAATGTTATTGAAAAAAAATTCAAAAAGTTTCAAAAAAGATATCTCTAATTTCTCTAAATTATTTTTTATATCAAATGTATTAATTATTTTGTCATTATACACTAATAGATTTTAAGTTAGAAGACTTATTCAGAGAAAGGATACCGGTTCTATGAAAAAGAGTTATCAAGTTAAGAAGAAAACCCTTTTAGACATGGAAATACCTTCAAATAAATGCCGGGAAAAAAATCGTTGCCAAGGCATAGATGCCTCAATAGGGGATGGCAGAATGGTATTGCGCTGGACTTTCCTGATGGAAACAGATTCGAAATCCAGTGGTTCTTTGAACCTTGGGGGTTCAAATCCTCCTCCCGGCGCTACTTTATATTAACAGTCTTTAGAAGCATAAATACAATGCAAAAAGTATTCTCCCGAAAAGTTTGAGGAGAGCTACTATATCTCAAAAAATAATTTTATTACGCTAATCTTTAGATTAAACACAACTTGTGTAGTATTAAATATGGGTCCCAAGTAAGATGTGGGAAATATAAATAGGCGTCTCACATTTTTATGTCCGTAATTTTATTATTTATGGGAGTTGAACGAATATTGCCAAAAGCAAGTGGAATAGGGGAACGAAAAATAATTGAACTATTGATTCAAAATTTTAATCAAATGCCTGAGATGGTGATTCCGTTTGGAGATGATGTCAGTGCAGTATCCATTGATAAGACGCAGTTAGCTATTTTGAAGACGGATATGCTCGTAGGAAAGACGGACATCCCACCAGGTATGACTCTTTGGCAAGCAGCAAGAAAAGCGGTTATTATGACTATAAGTGATCTTGCATCAAAAGGGGTTAAACCGATAGCTCTACTTATTGCACTTGGACTTCCCCGAGAAACTTCAAGAGTAAATATTGAGGAAATTGCTAAAGGTCTAAACGCAGGAGCACAGGAGTATGATGTTTATATAATCGGGGGGGATACAGGGGAAACATCTGATCTTATCATTTGCTGCGTTGCCTTTGGTATAACTGTAAAGAATAAATTGATAACACGGAGTGGTGCAAAGGTAGGTGATATCTTGGCAGTAACGGGTTTTTTTGGCAAGACGGGGGCTGGATTGAAAATACTTATTGATGGATTGAAAGTACCTCCAAAGATTAGAAAGGAGTTACTTAAAGCTGTCTACTTACCTAAAGCTCATCTTAAGGAGGGTTTAATCTTAGCCAATTTAGGAGGGGTATCAGCTTCAATAGATTCAAGCGATGGATTAGCAATTAGCCTACATGAACTTAGAAAAATGTCGAACGTCGGTTTCACATTAACGAAGTTACCAATATCTCCAGAGACATTCGAGTTTGCTAAACTTTATGGATTAAAACCGGAGGAATTGGCTCTCTATAGCGGAGAGGAGTATGAACTTGTCCTGACAATAACACCTAAGAAGTGGAAAAGTGCCAAGAGCATCGTCGAGGAGATGGGTGGTACTCTAATAGCGATTGGAAAAGCAACTGAAAATAAAGAAATATGTTTCCAGAAAGAGGCGGTGTATAGTGAGATCCTCTATAAAGGTTGGGAACACTTTAGAAGCTGATATCAGATTAATTCCAATAATATTCTACATTGGAATCGTTAGAAGACATTATTTCTTAACGACAGCATAATATTGATGCTACTTAAAAAACGAAGAATTATAATATTATTGTATGAAGCAATTATGTTTCTAGAAAAGAATGATCATGTTATTAGGTGAAGATAACCCAGAGATGTTTTTCCTAGTTTCACGAAATATTAACTAAAAGTTATACATATAGAAGATTTACTAGAATGTTTTCATTCTACATCAATTAATAAAAAGTCTAACACATCTAAAACAATCAGTCATATAAAGAATTCACAGATAAAAAGAATAGACTTGTCAAAAAAGAATAAAAGGACGACATAAACGTAAAATGCAGCATCAAAAAGTAAAGTCTTAGTCAAGTCAATAAGCACAACATTAAATATAAAATAGAGAGTGTTCATCGAATCAAGATCAAGAAGTGGAATCAGATTCAACCCAACTAAATTTTTTTTGAAGATTTTTTGAGTAATACTTCTTCCAATCAAAATCATGTTTTCTTCCCCAATGATAAAAGATTCGTGGATCGATGTAACTCTTCAGTGATGTAGTAAGATTGTAGTCACGTGTCTCCTTTTGAAGGTTTATTCTATATTTCTGCTTATCAATTGCAACTTTATCACGTTGCTTCCGATCATCTAATCTCTGATTTAACTTTTTCATCTTTTCAGTATGTTGAATCTTATAATTTTTAAGACGACGCTTCTGTTGCATTATGGTTTTACGTTTTTGACTAATACGTTTTTCCAAACTATGAACAACTTTACCTTGTTGCTTCTTTTTAATAAGTAGCTGTTTATATTCTAATAATTTCTCATTCATTACTTTCAAATTTGCTTCCTTCTTACAGAGTTTCTCTTCATAAAGCATTTTTCGAAGTTTAATTTTCGTCTGAATCTGATATTGGAACCTCTTAGCGCGATTCCTTAAAATTTTGAGACGTTTTTTCTTTTTTTCTAAAGATGATTTCCATGTTCTAGGAATCGAGCGACGATGATTACAGATTTTAGCTGCTTCTATATTTGCAATCCTAGCCGTATATTTTTTAATGTATTGAGGGTCCGTGGATTTAATAAGGGTCTTTTCAAGCTTAGCTCTAACAGCATTAGATGCGTAAAATGTACGAAAAACTTTTGCTGAGAGGCCAGTCATGATTTCGTTAAGAAATTCATTCACATGTTTTGAACTGATACCATCAAAAAGAGTGTTTTGAGCGCCCGCTACAAAATCTTTAAGATTATTTATAACATTCGCGGGTAATTTAGCTTTAAAACGATAAGGTATAGAATCCTTTCCAAGGAAGTTGAAAGTAACAGTACCATCACTATTAAAAGTTATGTGTTCGGATCGTAAGGTTGAAGCACCCACCGTGTCTGCTTCATCGGAATCCTTCTCATCTCCAACTCTGATTTTCAGGTGATAGATAAGAAAGCAAACTGTCGCGATTTTTCTCCGCTTTACATTCTCTGCATTAAGATTCTTTATGATGTACCTTTGAACTTTTCTAATATTTTTGTGAAGTTCATTCGCTTTATTGAATTTTTCAATATCGTTCTTCTGTTTGAGGGCACTAGATTCTGAAAGCCAAACATATTTAATTTTATCAGTGAGTTTATCGCGCCATCGTGCAATCCACATGGAGTTAAATTGCCAAACAATTCCCTTCCAATGACCTTGAGGTATAGGAATGTTGGGTGACAAATTAAGTTCAATATCTTCTTCGCGGGGGCCCTCTTTCCAATGTCCCCTTAAGGGGTGCTTTCCACGACCTATAAAAATGGAACTGGGTTCTACGGTATAGTTAGCAATTTCCATCTTGTCACCGTCAACTTGAGCGTATCCATAAT
>DAOVAG010000096.1 GCA_030671165.1 Candidatus Bathyarchaeota archaeon
ACAGAGCAAGCCTTAACCCCGGTGATAGGTGATTTTATTCGTCGCCGTTTGGGGCTAGATCGTTATAAACCGACGGATTTAGAAATTAATCGTTTTATTGAGGAGATAAGACTTTACGAGAGAGAAGTTAGAGGTTTTCAATATCATAATTCTGATGAAGTATTAACCAATGCCTTAAGAAACCTCCCCATTGAAGTTACTGGAACTCAGAGTGATCCCTATGAGGTTTCTTCCTTTAGGAATCTTCCTAGAATAGAAACAAACCGTATTAGAGGTGGTGCACTCCTTGTTGTTAATGATGGCATTGTTGGACGATCTAAAAAGGTTTGGAGGATCATTGAAGAACTAAAAATAGACGGTTGGACTTGGCTTAAACATATAGATGAAGGTAAACAACAAAAAAAAGAAAAATCTGAACCTCTATACATGAAAGACATAATCGCTGGTCGTCCTATATTCTCCTTTCCTTCCACACCTGGAGGTTTCCGATTACGTTATGGTAGATCTAGGAACACAGGTCTGGCTGCTTTAGGTATACATCCCGCGACTATGACCATTTTACAAAATTTCCTTGCATCAGGCACTCAAATCCGCGTAGAAGGACCAGGAAAAGGGGGCGTAGTTCTACCCGTCGACACCATCGAGCCACCTATAGTTCTGTTAAAGGATGGTTCTGTTGTAAAGATTGAAACCACATCCGAAGCAGTGAATTTGAAAAGAAAAATTAAGAGCATTCTCTTCACAGGCGATCTCCTTGTAGGATTTGGAGAATTCCTTGAAACCAATAAACCATTAGCTCCCTCTGGATACACCGAGGAATGGTGGATTCATGATCTATATGATAAAATACATCATAATTTTAAGGGATCAATTAAACAAGCAGCTGAGGCAATAGGATTATCTTCCACCCGGTTAAAAAAACTCTTAGATACTCCTCTCATTACAAAACCATTAGCTCAAGAAGCACTCTTGATTACGAAAAATTTAGACGTACCCCTCCATCCAACCTATACATATTTTTGGAAAGAAATCGAAATTGAAGAGTTAATGCTTCTAAGGCACGCTATAATTAATTGTGAAAAAATAAAAAAGAACGGGCTTTACTGTGAACTCAGACTTCCTCTTGATTCAAAAATAAAGGGAATTTTGGAGAAATTATGCATCCCTCATAAGATGGAAGATATCGAAATCGTGATAGGATCAGATTCGATAATTCTTACTACTTGCCTACAAACAGACGCTCCACAGATTTCCATAAAAAAACGAAAAACTGTCATAAGTACAATAACTACGTTATCTGGAATACCCCTCAGAGAGAAGAGTTTAACATACATTGGTGCACGAATGGGACGCCCAGAAAAAGCGCGGAGGAGGGAAATGAAGCCTCTCATTCATGGTTTATTTCCAATAGGCTTGGCTGGAGGATCTAGGAGGAACATAATCGATGCTGTAAGAACCGGTGTAATAACTGTCGAGATAGTTAGAAGGATATGCCCAAGCTGTAATGGAATCACATATAAACAACTATGTCCGCAATGTCACATTCCAACAATCTTAACGCATATATGTCCTCAATGTAATCGAATAATTAATGGTGCTGTCTGTAAAAGTTGTAAGACAGCTACCGTCAGTTTTAATAAACGCCCTTTAAATATTCGGCGTGCATACGAAGACGCATGTAAGACACTCACCCCATTCTCACTTAACTTAATTAAAGGTGTCAAAGGAATGCTTAGTGAAACAAAGACGCCTGAACCATTGGAGAAGGCCATTTTACGAGCAAAGCACAAACTCTCTGTCTACAAAGATGGTACAATTCGCTTCGATGCAACGAATGCACCCCTTACTCATTTTAAACCTATTGAAGTAGGAACATCACTTGAAAAGCTTCGACGTCTTGGTTACAATCATGACATGCATGGAGCCTCTCTTAAAGACTTAAACCAAACGTGTGAGCTCAAGATTCAAGACGTTATTATCCCAAAACCCTGTGCCAAATACTTTATACAAATATGTAATTTTATAGACGAACTTCTTCAGGACGTCTATGATATGCCCTCTTACTACAACATGCGTAGTGAACAGGATCTCATAGGACACCTACTCATCGGTTTTGCTCCTCATACCTCTGGAGGCGTCGTGGGACGAATCCTCGGCTTTACTAAAGTACGGGTCTGTTATGCACATCCACTGTGGCATAACATTAAAAGAAGGGATTGTGATGGAGATGAAGATGCTTTAATGCTAATGTTGGATGTTCTCCTAAACTTCTCCAAAGCTTATTTACCCTCACGTATTGGTGGAATGATGGACGCTCCTCTCCTATTAATCCCCGTAATAAATCCCTTTGAAGTTGATGAAGCCCAACATCTAGATGTAGCTTCTTCCTATCCCCCCACCTTCTACAATAAGACCCTTGAACATTCTGACCCAAAAATGATAAGTGATCTAATTGACGTGGTTGAACACCGTTTGGGAACTCCAGCCCAATTTGAAGGGTATTCTTTTACACATCAAACATTCGATATAAATGAGGGTAATCATGAGAGTGCCTATACGAAACTTGGTTCCATGGCCAATAAGCTTAAAGCCCAATTTCTGTTGGCTGATAAGATAAAAGCCGTGAACTCTAAGGATGTAGCAAAACGGGTTTTAACAACACATCTAATTCGTGATATAGCTGGTAACTTAAGAGCCTTTACTGGACAAAAATTTCGGTGTAAAAAGTGTAATACCAAATATAGACGCATTCCTCTCTCAGGTAAATGTTTTCGCTGTGGTGGAGAAATCATGATGACTGTTCATAAGAAAAGTATTGAGAAATACTTGGATATGTCTGATAATCTTATTCAAAAGTATGCTCTTGATGAATATTACAAACAAAGATTGGCCTTGCTTAGAGACGAGATTAATTCCATGTTCGAGATGTCTACTGGAGGGAAGAAAAAACAAGTAAAACTAGGCGAATTTATGTGAACATTTTAATCCAACGATAACTTATAAAAGCTTTTGAATCTCTTTTATACCCTCGTGAATGTAAAGGTTAAATAATCCGTTCATCATCTTTAGCTTAACAAGTATAGTTGAAAGGGACTGACTAATGAGTAGGAAAAAGAAGAGACGCCATGAAACTCCGCAACCCCCCTCTTCCGCGGGACTATTCAGATTTTTTGAAGAATCAACTGATTCTCTCATTAAACTTCGTCCAGAAGTCGTGGTCATTGTGGCCAGTGTTTTCGTGGTTATGGTGCTATTAGCTAGTAGTTTTATCTCTTTATAATATGTCATTCAAGTGATCATAGAAATTCGCTAAGAGCCTTTTGATTCTTAGGAATCAAAGATCTAGCTTTAATCCCAAGTTTTTTTGAAAGATAATTAGCAAAAACATCTTTGAATCCATATATTGTAAAAATCTGTCTCGGTTTAGATGCCTTGATATATTCCACAAGTTGATTGAAATCAGCATGAGAACTTAACGGAAAAGCAGCATCGACATTCTTCATTCTATATCGCACAGCCCATCCAGTAGCAACAGCTAGAGAACATTTCTTAAAGTCAGGTATTGCACTATATGAGGAGGTTATAAATACACATTCTCTTCCTCGAAGTAGTTCTTTTCCTTCTTCATTTGCGGAGTCAACATACTTTAAATTTACTCCATTATTCACATAAGCATTACAAATTCTTGTTACTTTTGGATGCGTAACTACCGGTAACGCGGTAAAATTGTTAAGGATTTTTATAACTTCTTGAGCTTTTCCGGCGGAATATACTTTAAAGACTGGTATTTTCTTTCTACGAATTTCTTCTATTGTCCAATCAATAAGTCTCATACAGGTCTCCATTAGATTTGGAAAAACGTATTGTGGGTTCCCAAATGTGGATTCGATTATTAAAATATCACTAGATAGTGGCTCAGCTGCTTTGGTGGTCAGCATATCTCTGTAGTTAATATCTCCCGTGTATGTGATATTTGATTCAAGACCTTTAATTTCATATTGGGCAGATCCTAACATATGCCCCGCATTATGTGCTATTACTTCTATATCATTAATTTTTACGCCATTGCCATACTTTATCTGTTTAAAGTTTGGCGTTTTTTTATCCATTTTTTGTGAAATGATGTCTAACGTGCCTTTGGTAACGTGACACTTTCCTGTGGATCCTAGACCGCCAAGATGATCACTGTGAGCATGAGAAATGAATATGGGATCATTTACTTTGTTCTTTTTTGAAGGATCAAAATAGATAACCTCTTTACCTATTTTTACAGTTATCCCGTTAACCCAACTAACGTTTACATTCATTATATATACTCCCAAAAACATGTACGCTCATATAAGACCCGCTTTTAACATGTTTAGCTTTAATTATGAATAGCCCTTAGATATGTTAAGTTTAATCATTTTCAACATATTCTCTTGATTATTTTACTCTACAGAAAGTACGTTTTACTTTTTAAAGACTAACACTAAAATTTATATGAAGAGCATGAATTAGGGAATTTAATAACGTTTCAGAATAAA
>DAOVAG010000034.1 GCA_030671165.1 Candidatus Bathyarchaeota archaeon
TATCTTTCTTATAGAATTGGTAGAGAGGATCAGCTCCATTTGAAAAGCTTACTAAGGGTTCAGCCCAGGCTTTTTCATTTTCAACATTTTTAAGGGTGTTCTTTGGAGATTCGTTGATAAATTGTTTAATGATATTTTCAATCCATTTTCTTATATTATTGGTTTTCTCAATCAATTTAGACATCTCTTGGATAATATCGTGTTCTTTTAAGGAACTGATAAATAGCGTACATTTTTTCACGTTAGTTACATGAATCATTTTTCTAGCTTAGATATTTTACTAAAGATATACATGGAAGATGTTTATTGCTCTTTTCCTGAGTATTAAATATTTTAGTCATATTTATTCAGAGCGTTCTTCAATCTTGTTTTCTATTAATCTCGGGTCCAATATTAAAAAAAACTTTCTAGATTAGATAGGTCACTGATACGCATTATTCTGTTTTTTTAGAAGAGTGAGTTCATCTCCATCGTAAGAATTTTCTTCCAAAAAATACCTCAGGGAGGACAAACAGACCCAAACTAGAGATACCGAGGACAAGACCTAACTCAGTTATGGTTAATGGAACTATATGAAATGCTGATCCTAAGATCGGTATGTATGGTAAACAAATCGTTAAGATAAAACTGGCAACAACACTGATTAGAAATGATTTATTATTCAGATTATCTCGACCTAATCTCCAAACAGAATGTGTTTCTGAGCGACAATTCCATAAGACAAATAATTCGAAAAAGGCTACTTGAAGAAATGTCATTGTCGTAGCCTTTTCATAATCATTAAGTATGAACATTCCATAGGCAAAGCAGATGGAGCTACCTATTGATTGAATTAGAAATGAAGCAAGCATAAAAACAAACATTCCATCGAATATTCCAGCTCTTGGATTGCGGGGCGGTCTCTTCATAACATCTCTTGCAGGGGGATCGACACTTAGAGAAATTGCCGGAGGACCATCTGTGACTAGATTTACAAAGAGGATTTGAATAGGGAGTAAAGGAAGTGGGAAACCTGCAATGGTCCATACACCTATGACGAGGAGTTCATCGAAGTTGCAAGAGAGTAAAAATCTGATATATTTTCGAATATTATCGTAAATACTTCTACCGCTTTCCACCGCATTAACCAAAGTTGCATAGTTATCATCTGCAAGGATCATATCAGCAGCCTCTTTGCTCACATCAGTTCCGGTGATACCCATTGCTACACCGATATCTGCTCTTTTAAGAGCTGGTGCGTCATTTACTCCATCCCCTGTCATCGCTACTATCTCACCTTTCTTCTTCAGGGCTTCTACTATCTTCAATTTATGCATTGGAGAGACTCTGGCATATACTACTACATCTTTTACTATTTTGTCGTATTCCTCATCAGTCATATTATCTAATTCTGTGCCTGTTAGAGCGAGGTTGTGTGTTTCATCCATCATTCCTATTTCTTTAGCGATAGCAATAGCCGTTAACTTATGATCACCCGTAATCATAACATTTCTAATTCCTGCTTGTTTGCACATTGCAATTGCATCCACAGCTTCTTCTCTTGGAGGGTCGATCATAGCTTCTAAACCGACAAAGACTAGATCGCTCTCCACAGTTTTTTCAGTGAAATTTCGAAGCGTATCAGGTAGATCTTTGTAAGCTATTCCCAATATGCGGAAGGCTTGAGAAGCTAAATTTTCATTGATTTTTAAGATCTTGCTCTTTTTGTCATCAGTTAACTTTTGTACTTTACTATCTTCAAAAATGTACAAGCAGTTTTTTATTATTATTTCAGGAGCTCCTTTCACATACGCGACCTGTCTGCCTTTAGGTGTGCTGTGAATGGTGGTCATAAGTTTTCTTTCTGAGCTGAATGGAATCTCGTCCACACGAGGATACTGCTCTCTTAGTTTACTTTCATTTATTTGCGCTTTAACAGCGGCTACGATTAATGCTCCTTCTGTTGAGTCTCCTCGAATCGTCTTTCCATCATAGTTAGCATCGTTACATAATGCTCCGATCCTTAGGAGGAGGTTTAAGTGAATGTTCTCTTGAACATTCATTGGTATATTGTTTATATGGAATTTACCTTTAGGTTCATAACCAACTCCTGAAACGTCAATTAACTGATTATTTATGTAAAGTTTACGTACTGTCATTTCTCCCCTCGATAATGTACCCGTTTTATCAGCACATATGACCGTGGTTGAGCCGAGTGTTTCAGCTGACGCAAGTCGTCTAACAATTGCATTTCTTCCTGCAAGGTTCCGTGCACCAAGAGCCAGAGTGATAATGACTAAGGCTGGCAGAGCTTCTGGAACTGCTGACACGGCTAATGCAATCGCAGTCATGAAACCTTCTATTACAGCATCGGCGCCAATACCGTGTTCAACTATTTCAAGAAGAAAGATAATACCACATAAGCCAATAATGATGAGGCCTAGTTTTTTAGCGAAGACATCCAGTTTTATAGTAAGAGGAGTCTTCTTCTCTTCCATGGCTTGAACAGCACTAGCAATCTTTCCAAATTCAGTATCCATACCTGTTGAAGTAACTATGGCTTTTGCACGACCGAAGATCGTATGGGTACCCATGAAAACTGAGTTTTTTTGATCAGCTACAGGGAGCTCTTTGTCAAGAACTTCTAAAGATTTTAGGACTGGTGAAGATTCCCCTGTTAGAGGAGCTTCATCAGTTTTTAAACTGGCAATATTTAATAAACGTGAATCTGCTGGAACTCTATCACCCACCTCTAGAAGGATTATATCTCCTGGAACAACTTGACTTGAAGGAATTGTTTCGATCTCACCATCTCTCATTATCCGTGCGGTTGGAGCGGTTAATTTTTTTAAAGCATCTAACGCTTTCTCAGATCGATATTCTTGAATAAAACCAATAACAACTACAATGGCAACGATAACAACGATCATTATTGCATCAGCCATCTCTCCGATTAGGTATGACATTGCACTGGCAACTAAAAGTAAGATTACGAATGCGTCTTTGACCTGATCTAATAATAATTGTAAAAGTCTTCTTTTTTTCTCTTCCCGTAATACATTGGGACCATATTTGTCAAGTCGATGTTCAGCTTCTATCACACTTAAGCCTTGCTCACTACTCTGCAAGGCTTGAAGGACCTCTTCTTTTTTCATGGAATGCCAATTACGGGTGGAAGAACTCAATTCTTTAAACCACTTCACTGTTTCATTTTTTATCATACGTATTGTTCCATAATTTAAATCTTTTACTAATATTGAATATTTTGCATATTATCTCTCATCTGGTTAGAATCAAGAAGAATATTAATAGATAATTTGAAAAATGTTTAATTATTAGAGTTTAATGGTTTATGAAGACGGTTAAATTTTATACTGTTTAAAAATTTTCCTCCACATGCATATCTTATTCAATGTTAAGTAGAAATATTGTATTAGACAATAATTTTTAACTGTAAAGTCTTTACGAACACAGTTTTTTCAGTTTTTTGTATAGAGTGTCCACTTTCTTTTGATCAACGTAACCTTTATGGACACGAAATCCACCTGAGAATCCTTTGGGAATGTGTAAAAGTTCGTGGATCAAAACTTTATCTTTATCATCTTCAGATAATTTATCGTAACGTTCAGAAATTACCTCTATGATATATACGGGTAGAATGTTAAGAGCAGTTTGCCAAATTTTTCCCATACCATGGATTCGAGCAATAACACGCTTGGATCTAGATCCTGTGCTTCTAAAGCAATGTACAAAGGGAGAATCTATGTAAAAAAAGTTTAAATAATTCACGATTTCCTCAACACGTTTTTTAACATCTGGAGCCTCAAAATATTTGATCCTCAAACAATATCCTCCTACATTCTAGACCTTAATACGCATCATGCAATTTCTCAAAGTAATAATCCTGAAAGCATAGATAAAAACAATAGCATATCTCCATTGTTTCGGATTCATTATGTCATAAAATTGTACAATATTAAATCCAAACATAAAAACGCAACTGGATTATCTAGAGTTACAAGTACTTTTTAAGATTCTATATTGTTACTCTTAAAAAAAGTAGAAATTAGCCTTCATTTTCTGATTAAGCGGTCACTCTTATTACTGTTGGAATCTTTTTAGTTATTTATCTTTATTAACTATTAATACATTAAAAGATCTAGGAGACATGGGAATAAGATGGAGAGTAAAATATATTATTTTGAGGAAATTAATCCGAAAAATTCAGATACACTTTTAGACATTGTAAAGGAGAAGGCTTTGGAGAAAGGTATAAAGCATGTACTCGTAGCCTCAACCAGAGGCGAGACCGGTGTCAAAGCAGCGAAAGCTTTCAAAGATTCTGGAATAAACATAGTTGTGGTGACACATCAAATTGGTCCTCACGGTCCTGAATTACTTAAAGAGAATGAGAAGATGATAAAGGCTTCAGGAGCGCAGATTGTTACCTGCACTCACGCCTTCGGAGGTGTTGGCAGCAGTCTAAGGAGGTTCCCTCCTAGAGAACAGAGATCTGAACCTTTCTGGCCTGCATATGTTCCACCTACGGGGGATCTAATTGCTAATGTGCTACGCCTCTTCTCTCAAGGCATGAAAGTCTGCTTCGAGATAACTCTCATGGCAGCTGATGCAGGAATCATCCCGATTGGAGAGAATGTGATAGCGGTAGGTGGTCAAGGGAGAGGAGCAGATACTGCAATAGTCATCAAATCAGCTAACACTACACGTTTCTTCGATTTGGATGTACAGGAGATAATCGCTAAAACCATTACTAAAAGACTCGCAAGACAGTGAAGAGCTCGACTCTTTTAATAATTCAGTGAAGACAAATCTGTTTCAAAACGATTAAACCAGGAAAGATGACAGAAGTCTAACAATTCTAGAAAGACTCTACAAAGAACTTAAAAAATACATTGATAAATCTAACGGACGTTATATAGCTATTATAGATTCTACTGCGAAGTAGGTTTCAAAGCGATAAATCTGACAAATCACACTTAATACAATCAAATACTATAAAGTTGAGATAGAAATTAATTCTAGTTTTTAGAACGCTTAATATCAGATTGATCATGGAAAGGAAATATTATTTCATCTTGTAAATCCTGCAAATGAAGAGTATATATTATCCCCTGATAAACCTGTCATAACTTTTTTTGCTTCTTCTGTAAGATCACCTAAAACATAAAAACGTGTGATCGGGGCGATCTTTACCAGTTGAGAGAGCATTTTCCTAAATTCTTTTACTCGACCATGAGCCAGCATTACTTCAGAATCTGGATAGACTTCATGTATGATACACTTAGTACCTTCACGGTCTAAATACCATTGATATGTTTTAGTGTTAGGCTCATTGTCTTGAATTAAAGTAATAATCTCTTCAGCTAAGTCTTTAAACGAATCTAGATTTCCTTCAGATATAGTACATTCTACAAAAAAATGGATTTGATTCTCTTTCATATCTATCCCACAAAATAGTATAAAAATACGCCCTTCTTAAAAGTTATTGCGATTCAATCATTGTTATTAGAGAAAATTATAAAAGATTGGTTAATCAACCGTTTCGACACGATTTTCAGAAAAATTAACGTTACAGTTATAATGATGCTTTAGACGAATACTCCCGTTGACGCCATCATCATCGATGGAGCCTTAAAAATTTTTGGGATGACTAGAGTTAAAACACTGCTAAACTAGAAAATACCCACAAAGCGAATGATCTTGTCTGATACCTTTAACTTCTTGAAATTGGTTTAGATTTGGAACTAATAATGACTCCTTCATCAATCATGAATAAAAGTATAGTATTGCTAGATATGATGATAGCTAAAATTTGTATTTATAAGTTAGCGAATTATTAAGTTTGATTAACGTTGAATAGTTAGCATTAGAGGGAACAAGATATGGTTACTTGCTCAAAGTGTGGTGCTAAAAATCAAGCGCATGCAGAATTTTGTACTGATTGTGGTTTCTCTCTGTATTCACTGAAAAAAAGGGATGTTCGTGAAAATGGGTGTTTTGGAGCAGATAAACGTGGTAGAGACTACATGGGTTTTCTTTCTTTTGGAAGTTTTCTTATAATAATTGGTATAGTAATCACAGTAAACGCTAATGTTTTTTCTAATGTTGGTGTATGGCTCAAACAATTAACAAACGAAAGAGTTTGGATTAGACCACCTGAAGAATTGATTACAAGCTTTATGTTATTCTTAGGTTTAAGTGGTATATCCAACTTCTTTATGGCTGCCCTCAGGTTTGTAGGTAATAGAAGTAGGAGACATGTGTTAATTGAGGTTTTATCAGGTTTCGCATTAATCTTCTTTGCGTATTTGATTAACCAATATAATAATCATGCGCTTAGATTGCGGATGGTTGGGGCAATAGAAATAATAGTTTGCGGACTTCTTATCATATTGTACACCATTTTGAGGCATATATTTTATAACAGAATGGATACTTGAGATCAGATTATCAAGATCATATAGGTTCAATATCTCAGATACAGAAACTAAATCATCATTCTATATTTGATAACCACGTCCCCTTACAGTTGAAGGAAGCCTTTCGATTGTCGAAGTTTAACGCATAAAAGCTTATTGAAGATGATTGTACCATTAGATAATTCGCAGATCAACTTAGAAACGCTTACATAACGATGATATGTAAGTTATTGCCCCATCTATATGAATAGAATCTGAGGCATATTCTTATGGGATGTTTGAATTGTTAAGTGCTACATCTTCCAGAAGAAAAATTATGATAATCTTTTTTCTGCTTCTTTGAGCATTTTAACAACTGGAAGGTGATATGGACACTTTTCTTCACATTCTATACATTCAGTACAGCTGTTTACTCTACTCCTTAGCTTGGGATATTGATCTTTAGTCCATTTCTTTATGTTGTAAAATGTATGATATGTGTCCCATCGTAGAATTGTTGGTATATCTATACCGTCAGGGCAAGGCTTACATAATCCACATTCTCGACAGTAGGGTTCAGGTGGAAGTTCTCCAAATTTATACGTTTCTTTCTCCATTGAGGTAAGACCCTTAAATTCTTCTCCAACTTTGACAGCATAGTCAACTTCCTCAGTTGAGCGGAATCCAGGGATAATTGTGGATATATCATGTTCAAGCACGAATCTCAAGGAACGTTGAGCCCTATCAATTCCTTCTTTTCCAAAATATGCAAGAAATTCCGATGGATCAGGCCAATCTAACTCTGGCTTACCTAAGAACGTTCCATTTCTTTGAGGATACTGTAATGGGCTTCCACATCCTCCCAGAGTCTTCATAATAACAATGCCTACGTCTAACTTCTTTGCCAAAGGGATAACCACCTCTGCGGCTTTCCTGTTGAGCACGTTAAAGTCTACTAGAACAGTGTCGAATTCACCCGTCTTAATAGCTTTAACTAGAACATATGGATTATGACCTGAGATACCTATGTAGTCAATGGTTCCTTCAGTCCTGGCTTCTTTGAGAGCAGTTAAAGATCCATCGGTACTCATAGCTTTCTTGAGAATTACTTCGCTGTCGATTC
>DAOVAG010000216.1 GCA_030671165.1 Candidatus Bathyarchaeota archaeon
CTCCGCCTCCTCCCTCTTCCGGAGGTTGTTTTATCGCAACTGCAGCATACAACACACCTCTAGCTAAAGAGATTCAAGTATTACGTAATTTTCGAGATAGAAACCTTCTTACAAATCGTTTTGGTCAAAGATTGACATCACTCTACTATCAAACAAGTCCGACAATAGCCACAAAAATCGCTACAAGTCCAATACGGAGAAAAATAGTAAGAAACCTCATAGATCCCCTAGTTAAATTCCTAAAAGAACAGGGGTACTAACGAGTAATGGCAGTGAGGTCGATCATTTCAGAAAAAAAAGATATGTATGACTTGATTCCAATAATTGAAAATTGGCTTATCGAGAAAGCGTATAGTGTCACCGTTATTGCTAATAGAATAGATGCTGAAAAGGAGCAGTTATCTATAACACTCTTTCTAGATAATTATCCATCGGGCTGTTTAATTAAAATATATTCAACAGAAGAATTTTTTAACAAATTAAAACAATATTTAATGACTGAACACCACCTCACATACCAGATCCCCTGTCCCTACTGTAAAAGAGAAACGGATGTATCGATGAATAACTGTCCATACTGCGGTGGATCCCTAAAATAGTTAGCGAATACTCGTTCCTGATTCACAAAGACTATTTGAAGAAGCGTCCTTCATACTATGCATATTTCTGGCACGTTCTGCAATACCAACGATTGTATTTGTGAATAAACTCTAAAGGTCGACCACAGTTCCCACAATGTTGCACATTTGTAGGTGGCGGAGGTGGTGGCGGTGGATTATATGATTGTTGAAACCGTGGTTGTTGTCGAGGTGGACCTTGTCTTTGAGTTGAGCTCAGTGTTTGTTGAATAGTATCCACCCAACTGCTCGTGTTCCAAAGTTTAACGAAAAACCTATGATCTTTATCCGATTGAACCTTTACTGAACCAAAACTTCCCTTACTCACCAGTCTAATACCCTGCAAAGAGATAATGATGTCTTTACCCAATAAAGCCCCTGGCGACAATAACGCCCAACGCTTCTTTGGCAAGAAGATTAGACGCATATTAGTTAAGTATAGATCACCTGTAGGGCCTCCAGCATATTCATACATAACTCTACTCTGCTTTTTGATTATGTTTTCACCGGATGTTAGCAACTCTTCAATTTTAACCATAAATAGATCACCTAATTTTTCTGAAAGTATAGATGGGCTTGATTATTAATTATTTTCTTTAATGATATTTTTATTCACTGAAGTATTTACATATTACATCTTCATTGTAAACTTTAAGTATTCTTCTATGAATATGAATCGCTAATTTGTTTTAACAGTTAAACTACTCATTTTTTATGTAAGCATCAAAGTATTTAATCTCCTAAGATGTCTTTATTTAATACTTGAAGTGAATATCGATGAATGATACTATTCAGAATGAGTCTTCTTCAGAGAGATGGAAGTTTATTTCCCTTTTCTTAATTGTTCTCGTTATTTTTAATGTTGGTTTTTTTGTTAACATCTTTCGCGATTTTAGTTCTCAAGTAGATATCCTTCAAACACAGTATTCAAATCTTCATCAAGATTTTCTCGAAAACCAATTGAAGATTGCACAACTTCAACAACGGATTGAAGGAGCCACATATAGCAATCAAAGTTGGGGTTTCTCCTATTCTGAAGTCTTTAATTTAATTAAAGATTCCGTTGTACTGATCAAGACTCGAATTGAAACAAGTTATGGCTTTGAAGATTACGCGCAAGGATCAGGTTTTATCTACAGTGATGATGGATATATCTTGACGAATAATCATGTGATTGAAGATGCAGAAGAGATCAGTGTTACTTTTACAAACGGGAACATCACTGAAGCAACTATTGTGGGATCAGACCCCTACAGTGACATCGCCATCATCAAGGTTGATGTTCCTTCCGAAACATTAAATCCTGTGGTTCTTGGAAATTCTTCTGCTTTAATTGTAGGTGAACCTGTAGTTGCTGTAGGTAATCCTTATGGATTGAGTGGTACAATCACAGCAGGAATTATAAGTCAGGTGGGTAGAGAACTTTCAGCTCCAGGAGGATACAATATTATAGATGTCATTCAGTTGGATGCTGCAATTAATCCTGGAAATTCCGGTGGACCTTTAGTGAATATGCGCGGTGAAGTAATCGGTATAAATACTGCAATCGTTACGGGTTCCACAGGACTCGGCTTTGCCATACCAAGCGACACGATAAAAAGAGAGATACCATCACTACTTCTAAATGGAGAATATATTCATTCTCGGGTTGGAATTTCAGGAAATACGGTCACACCCGAAATCGCGGAAATCATTGGGTTAAATTATAAATATGGCATCTTGATATCTGAAGTTGCTCCGGGGGGGCCAGCTGAAAACGCAGGATTAAGAGGAGGCGACAGAACCGAAAGGATTGGAGGCATAATATATGTCATCGGTGGAGACGTGATTATTGGAGTAGATGGGATTATCATGAGAAATTTTAACGATTTCTCAGTCTATCTTGAGAGAAATACACAACCAGGAATGGTAATAAGTTTAACAATTATCAGGAATAACCAGAAACTAACCTTAAATGTTACTTTAGGGGAACGTCCTCCACCATAAACTTGC
>DAOVAG010000142.1 GCA_030671165.1 Candidatus Bathyarchaeota archaeon
GTGCGCCATAAGTCAGGATAAACCATGGCTCAATCTGAACAAGGTTTGCAACGAGTGTCTGAATGAGTGTAAATACGAACAGAAAGAGGATGATGGTAACGAGAATGGACATTGAGCTACTCTTGAAAAGCGAACTGAAAAAGAATGTGAACCCAAGTACTGCTGCAAGATAGAACCACGCGAAAAACACAGACTCGCCGAATTGGTAGGGCACGTTCAGGCCAAAATAGTATATTCCATTACCGAGTGTAATTGCTGTGAATACGCTCAAAATTACAGTAGATGCAATGAAAGCCGACAACCACTTACCAATATAAATGGACGATCGCTTAATCGGGTTTGGAAGCATAAAGTAACCGGTCTTGTTCTGAAATTCCCCTGAAATGGCGTCGCCTCCGAAGAAAACTCCGGAAAGCACAATTACAAAGGTTACAGAACTACTCCACCAACTAGAATAAAAGGATAGGTCAGAAGCCAGAAAAGTCTGAGGGCGATAATACCCGACTACAAAAGTGAGCAGTGCGCTTATCAAAAGAGTTATGGTAAGAAGTATAAAGAATCTGCGTGATCTAAAGTATTCGAGAAATGTATATTTCATAGTGACGCCAACTTGCGCCAGGTTACTCGGTACATGATTGCTGGAAATGATTTCTGTTTTACTCATGTTTGATCACAATGTTCTCTTGACCAGTTTGAGATAAGCATCTTCGAGTTCCGATGACGCTGGTCTATAACTTATCACTCCAATATTTAATTTTACCAAATCAGAAAGAATCCGTTCTTGCACCTCTAAGCCTCCTGTGAATCTAATCCTGAGGTTTTTATCGTCTTTTTTCTCTGTGGAATAAACGCCTGGAAGGTTGGTTATGGTTTTAGTCACTATTCTGGTGTCGATGGGCCTTTGTAATCCAACTTCAACAATGTTTTCTCCATCAGAAACTCTTGCGATTAAATTGGAAATTGTGTCATAAATGATTAGCTTGCCATGGTCGATCATCGCGACTTCGTCGCAGATGTCCGAAACCTCACTAAGAATATGTGAGCTCATGAATATCAATCTCTCTTTATTTTTTAGAGATTTTACGATGTCTCTGACTTCGCTCATTCCCCGAGGGTCAAGGCCTAGAGATGGCTCATCAAGAAGGAGGATTCTTGGATTACTGAGAAGTGTAGAGGCAATGCAAATTCTCTGTTTCATTCCCTTGGAAAACTTACCAACTTTTTTATCGATCCATTCTTTCATTCTAACTTCTGAGAGGGCTTCTTCTATTCTATTATTTCGATCTCTGCTAGGCACTCCCCTAATCTCAGCAATCATCATAAGTGCTTCCCTAGGTGTCAATGAAGGGTAAATTTCAGGAGTCTCAATTAATGTTCCGACAGATTCCAGTGCTTCTTTCTTGTGAGTATGAACGTTAAAACCGTTTATCAAAGCCTCTCCAGAGGACGGTCTGATTAGATCAGTAAACATTTTGAGAGTAGTAGTCTTCCCTGCACCATTCGGACCCAAAAATCCAACACACTTCGATCCTTCAATTTTCAAGTTTAGGTTCGAGACAGCAAAAAACGAGCCAAATTGCTTGGAAAGATTTACGGCTTCAATAGATGGATTTATCAAAGTAAGCAACCTCTCTATTTTTTAATAATTATACAACACTAACTAGCTACATTGATCTTAGATGCAAGATAACTATGTTAAATAAATCTTTAGCTTCTTACATCTTGATAATATATCCATAATTAATGCCATATTAACGATAATTCTTTATTAGAGAAGCCAAAAAGACGTTCCCATAATTTGAATGGAGAAAAATAGTTGGATCAAAGTCGTCTGATTGCTCTTTTGCAAGCTTTCTTTGTAACATTTCTCTGGTCGTCATCATACATCCTAGTCAAGATAGGACTGACCCAACTATCACCGCTAATCCTTGCATCTCTTCGATACATCATTGCTTCCGTCGTTCTCATCCTCTTAGCATTCTTAAGAGGTGAAATAAAGCTTATCAAGAATAGGAATACATTTTTGAAACTCTTCTTTATGGGTTTCTTTGGCTATACAATTGCTCAAGGTTTGCAGTCTTTAGGACTTTTTTATCTGCCTGCTGTATCTGTAACTTTTATCCTTAATTTTACACCGATAATCGTTCTCATCTTAGGGGCGGTGCTTCTCCAAGAATATCCTACATTTTTTCAATTGATGGGAATGATGATTGTTGTGGTAGGAGCTTACCTTTTCTTCAATGATCCTTTAGTTAACAGTAGTCTCGCTGGTGTATTAATAACGTTGCTTTCAGGTCTTGGTTGGGCTGCTTATTTGGTTTTGAGTAGACTTCTTTTCATAAAAGATCAAGCGAAGCCATTGGAGTTAACCGCGTTCCCTATGGGCTTTGGTACAGTCTTGATGGTGTTGGCCGCCTTTTACTTTGAAGAATTTCCAGTTGTATCACTTTCAAGTTGGGGCATAATCCTCTGGCTAGGCGTTGTCAATACGGCTCTTGCGTTCTTTATGTGGAATAATGCATTGCAGAAGTTGGAGGCATTTGAAATATCCATTCTCCAGAACACGATGCTACCACAGATTGCGTTTCTGTCATATTTTATTCTAGGAGAACAGCTCACATTAATGAAAATAATTGCAATGACTATTGTATTAATTGGCGTCTTGGTTGTTCAACTTAAGAAAATTAAGCAATAGCTAACTATTCATCATAAAGTTTTGAGATGTTGAAGCTTAAGTCTTTTACATATCATAGTCCTTAATAGAATATTTTCGTTCTATCTTGATTTTGAATTTTTTAGGAATAGTATAGCGGGTATGCTAAGACCAAAGAACAATGCTGAGATGTAGAATGGGAATGTAGGTAAAACAGTTCCCTGTTCGTACATGTACCATAAATAGCCTCCTATTAATGGGCCAATAGTAAAACCAAGTCTAATAGCGGTTTGTCTTATACTTATGGCTATATTCCTTTTCGACTTTGGAACTGAATCTACTAAATATGCTACAGAAGATGGCCAAGTCATACTCCAAGAAGCGTTGATAAGCATATATACAATGACTAGTAGAGGATAATTTCCGATTAAAGGAGCGATTATGTATAGTAATGCTGTTATTAAAGCACAACTGAGCATAACTTTCTTGTTTCCAAATTTGTCAGCGACTAATCCACTAGGTATCTGCGTTAAAAGAGTCGAAAGTCCTACACCTACAGATAGGAATATTCCGACCTGTGTTGCACTCGTACTAAAAACATCAATTAAATACAGCGGTATAATAATATTGATCACTCCCATACCCGTACACATTGCGAATTGTATTAAGAAGAAAAGAGAAATAGTGCGTACTATTTTAGAATCGAAAGC
>DAOVAG010000040.1 GCA_030671165.1 Candidatus Bathyarchaeota archaeon
GTTTGAAGTTTTTTCCAATCTTCATCGGTGATCTCGCTTCTCGTATCATCTGCTGTTATCATCAATAGTTTGCGATTATAGATTTCGTATTGGTCCCAAACAAATATCGTTGGCTCAGTTAGCATCGTTTTCGGTTTAAGAAACGGATCCTGAACAAATGTTGTTGGTTCATTTCTAGTTTTTTGTTGGTAATCTGCTGTAACTTCACGTTCCCCACCGAGAGTTTCAATTTTTCCACCGAGTGCTGTTTGTTGGGGTAGGTTTATTTTCTGCTTGACTTCCATCAAACACTTAGAACACACCAAATTAGTCTCTTTAGTCAGCCCTAAAAATTTTGTTACAGGATCGTCTTTGTGAAGGTTGTAGATGATAACTTTTTCAGCTTTACAAACTTGACAATCCCCGATAAAACATTTTTCAAGTTGGTATTCTGGTCTGTGGTCTCCCTCCCAACCAAGGCTTTGGGTAGAAGGATTTCCAACACCCCTTTCCAGTCTTCCAGACAAATATACCCGCTTCCCACTTAACAAGTATCAAATATCTACTTAAACATTATCTCATAAATCCTATAAATAAACTCATAATAATGATTTATTATGGGGTATTATCTCATAACGTGCGTAACTTGAGAGTTGAGCTGTTATCTGAGTACATGTTAATGGCGATGAGCTGTTAAAAGAATTGAGGAAGCGGAATGTTTAAAAAATGGTTTTTTCTTTTATTTTTTTTACTATCTATATATAGTTGATATATAGTGTATGGGTTTTTCTATTAGAAATTAAAGTAGATAGCTAAACTCTGAAGTTATCCTAAGTTTAGTTTAACAGCTCTCCTCACTTGTGATTTGTTAGCGCGCGCTTTGTTAGTGAAACAGCATCTTTGCAATCTCGAATCTCAGTTCTCTTTCACGACGCTTGAGGATATCCGAAAAAGTGTTATCAATAACAATCCTACCATCATACGTCCTAATCACACAACCACCTAAGGATTTAATTTTCTCAGTGGAGGCTGTAAGTTCTGTCTCTTTCCCAGTTTTCTTAACAATCTTTTTTGTCAACATATCAAGCTCCAAGGGCAATGTTTCGTCTTGTTCCCTTAACAAAATTTCTAACTTCTCACCACTTAGAACAATCCCAGTATCTACGATTAATTTTTGTAGAAAAGGTAAATAATTCTCTGACTGTGAGAAAACTTTGAGTCTATTCATTACTTCTTCTAACACAGAAGTAACTAAACGTTCCTTCTCAAATAACACCATCCAGCTTGCTCTTTTCTTTGCATCAGCGATTAAAGTTTTGTTAATTGCTTCTGCCTCGTCTTCTCCCTTTTTCAGGATAGGGGATACTTCACCTAAAGAATTCTGATGGGCTAATTCTTTCTGTTTATCTATCATCACCTCAGCTGACTTATGGGCCTCGATTAGAATAGATTCAGCGTCCTCCCTTGCACTTTGGAGAATTTGATCTGTCATCCTTTGCACTTCTAAGCCCATCTTTATGTCCTCGACGATGTGATTTCATTAAATATGAAATCAACTGCAGTATCGAAATTACTCCTCGCGTTTTCTTGAACTCTGTCAATCTTTCTATTCGATGTACCGAGAATGTTCTTAGCTAAAGACTCAGTCTTCTCTTTCGTCTCCTCTATTAATTCAACAGACCTGTTTCTAGCTTCAGAAATGGCCTCTTCGTATGCTTTTCTGTAGACACTGGGTAAATTATTCTCTGTTTTTTGTGTAATCATATCAGCTTGTAACTTGGCTTGATCTAGAATCTCTTTCGCCTCTCTCTCCACATCTCGAATCATCTTAATGGCATTATGCATGGTTAAACACCAAGTTATACGTTTAGATTTATTAACATAATATAAAAAATTTTGTTTGTTTGAATACAATCTAGTAAGTCTGATATTTGTACGAAACAATTTTAAGACTGTTGTCATTGGTTGGGATTAATTAAATTATTTAATTTAAGGGATTAATATTTACTTAACTAAATGATCAAAGCATTTGGTTTGCAAACCATAACCTTTTCTCTCAATGAATTCCTGTTTCTCCATTTGTGATAAAGCTCAACTAGTCTTAGTGGAATGACCTACAGCACTTGTTAGTTCAGAATACTTTACTTCCTCTTTCTCAGATAGCTCGGTTAGAATTATTTGCGTACCTTTTAGTGCGATAAGGCTGAAGACACTCAAAATAGTCCTCCCTTAATCTTAACTAATATACACGTATGGTAAAGATTAAATACTTTTATTTTCCTTTAGCGAACTTGTATTGGGTGATTCCAACTGCTAGAATTACGAAAGCTGAAGGTTCTAGTTTTAGAAGAACGTATCGATGCTGTTCTACGTTCATTAGCCGAGTTGGGTACCACTCAATTGATCGATATGACTGAGAATCTCGAATCTTGGGAAGGAACATTAGAACCTTATGATGTACCAGTTGAAATTATTAATCGATGTTCGAGTCTTCTATCAAAGGTTTCAACAATTTATTCAAAAATAGACCCTCTTTTTCAACCAACAGAAGCTGAAATAAGCGATTTACCCACCCTAACAATGCCCATATTAAGAGAGAGGTCAGAAGAGGTACTTAATGAAGTGGAACGCAGACTATCTGGACTTGAAACGAAATTGTCTGCAGAAAAAGAAAACTGGGGCAAGATAAGTATCAATCTTAAGGATCGACAAAAACTAATAGATAAGTTGGGAACTCTAACTGGCGGTTTGGATAAAATATTATTGGAAAATAAACTTCAAGGTATGGAAGAACAAATAGAAGCTTCTAAAGTCCATAAAAGAGAGCTTTCAATCATCAGAGTCGCCGCTGCTCTGGAGAAACAAAAAATTGAAATGGGAAAACTAATTTCTGAAATAAAGCCCATGTTTGGAAAGATACGTGAAGATCTTTTATCTATACAAGAGACCACGCAGAGAGAACAATTGGTAGTTGAAGCTAAATCCCAATTTTTGAGAACATCAAAGACAATTTATTTCGAAGCTTATGTACGAAGCTCTCATCTCAACGAAGTAGTTGATATTATTAAGGAAGTAAGTGATGGTGTCTGTCTAGTATCTGATGAACGGCCATCTCCAGAAGAAAGAATACCCACAACAAAAAAACTGGTTCCGAGTTTCCTGATAGCTTTCGAAAAATTGGTAAATGCCTCGGGAATTCCTTCTGCGCGGGAGGTTAACCCCATCTCAATTATGGCGATAACGTTCCCCCTACTTTTTGGAATAATGTTCGCAGATGTTGGACAAGGTTTAATTTTTATCATATTGGGTGCAATCCTCACCTTATTTAAAAGGAAAATAAAACTTGAAGAAATGGGCGACATGCAACGATACGCTTTCACAAGTAGTGAATTGTTTATTTTTATGGGCGTCTTTGCCATTTTTTTCGGATTCCTCTTCGGGGAATTCTTCGGTCCTTCTGGCGTTATTCATCCAATATCTCTGGGAAAACTTGGACCCTTTTACTTCGGTGGATTTGAGCCCACACAAGAACCTATGAAAATGATGCGGTTCTCTATGTTTGTTGGTGTAGTCCACTTGAGTTTAGGCTTAATATTAAGAGTGATAAATGAAATCAAAAAACATCAGTATAAACATGTCCCGATTTCAATTAGTCGGTTATGGCTACTTTTAGGAGGTCTAATCATGTGGACATATTGGGGCGGTATATCCAATATTAATATATGGTTTTCTGAGGGGGCACTCACATTTGGAGGGCTTGTTATTCTGCCCATAATACTTATAGTTCTCTTTACAGGAAGAATTGAAGGAGTTACGGAAGGAATAGGATATGGAGTAGAAGTCTTCGCTGAAACTTTAAGTCATACGTTATCTTACTGCAGATTAATGGCGTTAGGTCTCGTTCATAGCGTAATGAATAATCTCTTTTTAGTATTAGGCGGAGTGGAACATGGCATTTTTCCACTTTCCAGTATCCCGATAATCTTGATAGGAACAATATTGGTGATGATTGTAGAAGGGCTCATCGTCTTCGTGCATTCACTCCGTCTTCACTGGATTGAATGGTTTTCAAAATTCTACTCAGGTGAAGGAATTCCTTTTAAACCATTTATATATAACACTACTAAACAAATGAGGGAATAAATATGTTTGAACCAGGCACAATTGCTCTTGTGGGTGTGGGATTTGCAGTCATCGGACCTATCATAGCCGCCGCGTATACAATAATTACCTGTGGAACTGCAAACGCAGGAGTTGGTATTAAAAAACCTAGATTACTCAGCAGGTTAATGATAACAGTAGTTTTGGGTGAAGCATTAGCGATTTATGGACTGCTTATTGCCTTTATGCTGTTGTCTAAGCTACCTTTGATCACTTCCACTAACGCAGCAAATACGGCTTTAATGGCAGGCATAATAATTGCTGGTTCGTGTATTTCTGCAAGTGCAGGAATTAGTTATTCTGGAATTTCACTAGCTGGTGCAACTCTTGAACGAGAAGAGACCTTTTCCTCCAACGTCATAGCAGTAGTCTTATCCGAAGCCTTGGCCATATACGGTTTATTGATGTCATTTATGCTTATAGGCCAAATATAGATAACATGATTCTAAGGAAAATCAACTGATGAATAAACAAAAAGAATGTTATTTCTTTTTTTTAAAAAAAACTCACTCAGATGAACCTTGAAGAAGCTATAGAGGATACACCTGAATACAAGGCTCTCTGCGAGTACTATCCTCACATTACAAAATCAATCAAGTTAAAAAGAGATATAGAAAAATTAAAAATAAATAGATACCTTGGATAAGGATTTACAAAACTGTATAATAAAAGGCAAACGCTCGAAATCAAAGAACACTTGAAAAGAGAGAAAATCTGTAAGCGACTTCTTGGAGAAAACAAACAAGAAAAAATGTTTAATCTACGTTTTACATTCGAGAACACAACGGAGTGTGTTTCTTCGTTAATTTCTTCATTGAATAGAACAATTAATAAAATTCATGGAAATCTTCAATCTAATCAACGTAAAAATATTCTTCTACATAGAAAGTGGCTTCCCATACTCTTTGATTTAGGGTCACTTTATGTGAATGAAAAAGGTTTGGCAGTGAGGGAATGGATTTAGAGGAACCATGAATCACATCAGACTAACTAAAACATTGACGCTAGATAATCAGAATATTCTTTTTTTCAATCAGGTAATATCAATAATTTTCTTATTTGTTCTGGCTGTACATCGCCTTCAGCCCCTCTCAGGATAACTCTTAAATTTCTAACTTCAAACCATTTTGCGTTTAAGAAGGCTAATATTAGTCCGATGTTAAAATAAGGAGTGTATCTTTTCAGCATTCTCAGGCTGGTTTTAAGCAAACTTCTGTCTAAAGCTACTTCTAAATTTGATAAAGATGGAGAGGTTTTATATTCTGTTAAGAGCTCGGTTAACATATATTGATAATCTCTTGCATTCCTTGACTTGGCTGTATTCAACAAGGACTCTATAGAAGATTGTATGTCGTTTGTTTCGATAGCTGTTTCTAATTCTTTTTCGCTGAATATCTGTGATGTTGGTAAGAGATAATGTTTTATCTGATTTTTTGGTATCTTTAAAGAAATACTTCTTAAGATAATCATTATGTTTTTAGAATCGATCTCTATGCCAAGAACTGTTTCTGCTATTTTCTTGTCTCGACCTTTCAGCTTTCCAATAGCCTTGTATATTTGTTTATAAACATAATTGTTTAAAAATGTCTCTATTACCTGAAGAACCTCAGCATCCTCGTGATTGCTTAATGCTTCTTTAAGAACTGGCCCGTATTCTACGTCTGATAGGTGTTCAATGACATCGATAGCGTTTTCTGCATTCTCGAAGATACTTTTACATCTCAGTTCATCCATATTTCCAAAAGGTGTGATAAATTTCATAGCTTCGTTAACACTTATTCCAGCCCATTTAGCTCTAAGGATAGCTTTTATGTTGTTTATCTCAAACTTTTTTAAAATTGTTGAAAGAAGGAAGCGGATATTTTTTGGTGAATTATCTTTGATTACTTCACATGTTTTGATGTAGTTTTTTAGGAGGACGTTTTCGATAGATGCTGAATCGAGTTGTTTGTCGTGTATTTCTTGTAACTCTATTTGATAGGGTGTTTTTGATAACATTGAGTATATGTAATCCATTTTTTTGCCTACTAGGTCAATGATTTCCTTAGATTCGATGAGTTCGAGCTTTTGACCTATAACCATTGTTGTTAGATGTTTATACTTCCAAGCCCTCATTATAAAAACCACTAAAGTAGCTATGTAACTTTTACAGTACGCTCTTTTCGCTTTCTCTGAAGCACCCTGACTCTAACGGCGTCTTGTCGTTCTGTTTCTTCAAGGATTGTCTCAACATATCGTATCTGAGTATCTAGCTCTGGTAAAACCTTATACTGGAGTCTATTTACTTGTCGTTTTTTGATGGATATTACCTCAAGATATTCTCTTATTGAAGCCTCTGTTTCCGCCAACTTTATGATATCACTGAGCGCATCCCAAGTTCGTAAACATGTTTCATCTATCTTTGATGAGGTGTCTAACATACTGAAACGAGGCGTAGCATCATTATTCCTCTTGTTAAATTTAAAGGTGGGTACTAAAATCCCTAAAACACCACTTCTGGTACCCATATCAAAATCGTAATCCACTGATCGAGCAGGTAATGATACTTCTTCTATTTTCTTTGAACCGATAACCATCTCCGCCTCAATAAACAAACCATAAGCTTTGCCTAAAGCTTCTTCTACTCGACC
>DAOVAG010000182.1 GCA_030671165.1 Candidatus Bathyarchaeota archaeon
AGAATAATTGGAAACACCCTTGGGTTGATTATTATCTAAAAGCTAGGATAGTGAGAAATAAAGGGAATGCTTTTACCGTCCTTATTATAATAAAGTTAGTAATATGTCTCAAAGAGGAAGGGATCAGAGTAAAAAAAGTCACCAAAACGATAAGAAAAGAATTGTGGACGAGGCAAAAAAGAACATTTTTGACAGAAATCCACTTCTTAATACAGCACATCAAGCCCTCTGTAAAAATTGTGGGAGTAGAATGTCGCTGATTTATCTCGATTATTTGAAATCAGGACGTTTCAAGCTGGGTGAAGCTGAAACCGTTGAAGCACTACAGGCTTATGCTTCAAGTTTTGTTTATGAAAAAGAGCAAGCGACCCCAATAATAATTGAGGTTAAGTGTGCTCAATGTGAATCGAAAAATGAAGTAAAACCAGTAAGTTTGGAATATTTACTATTTACAGTAGGTAAAAGTAGATCAGAACAAATCTACGGTTAAGATAATGC
Organism: Candidatus Bathyarchaeota archaeon; assembly: GCA_030671165.1. Lineage (GTDB taxonomy): Archaea > Thermoproteota > Bathyarchaeia > RBG-16-48-13 > JAUWWH01. The sequence goes on from DAOVAG010000182.1 coordinate 499, forward strand.
TCCAAAATACTTCCTTCATCGGTAAAGTTTACCAACGAACAAAACATTACTGTACCTCATTTTTCAATAAATTATTGATATAAAAGAAAGCTAATAGAGACCAGAAGAACATATAAGCGAACTAATTGAAATTTGATTGATGTACTCTGTTTAGTTTTGAACAGAGAGAATTATTAAGCACTATAACAAGAACGCAATATATCGGAGAATTCTCCTTGATAAGAAGAGGAATACACCCGTTTTAGACAGAGACCAATTATTAACAATGATTAAGCCACATAAACCCGCAAGAGTATACAAATGTTGGAACAAAAAAATAAGGCTTATAGAAAAAATAGTAGAATCTAAAAAACACTCCCGTCTATTAGGTCAGATCTTTTACGAAATACAGAACAAGAAATTTCTTGAATCAAGTCAGAATCAAGACATAATTAAAGAGACGTTTTTGACGGAGCTATCCAAAATTAATCCTATTTTAATACGGATATTACAGGGGGAGACAATAACAAAACTGCAGGAGTGAATCATAAATCATCAAGATTAAGTACAATCTTATAAGGACATGAAAAGTTTGAAACGGGATTAACCATAGAAACGGATAAACGGTTTGATTAAACTATCTTTCTAGAGTACAGATTTATGGATAACTATCTAAAGTCTTGCAATGAAAGCTGAAAACCTATTAAGAGGCGCTCACGTTCAGATGTAGTTTATCACTATTAATCTTCCTTGATTTCTAGAGATATCTTTTGGGAGATGGCTTTATCCACGCCTTTGAGGTCACTAATCATTCCGAGAACCACATTTTTAATGATATTAGCAGGGAATGGACTTAAATAGACTTGTTCATCGTTAACCTTCAAAATAACGCGCGTCTCCTGGTATGGAATACACAGATCTATAGAATTCTCTACTCTCAAGAGAGTGCGAGCGAACTCTTCACAGGAATTAGTACCACACTTTCCACAATTTAAACCAGGTAACCCTTTAGCGATACTTTGAATAATCATATCTTCCACCTTGATGAAGAGTTTATCAGGTTTAAGAATTGGAATCCCTCTGATCGATTTTTCGTGAACCTTTTCAGCTACTGAACCGGAGATAGCAAACGTAGCTTTAACATCATTCATCAACGTTTCTACATCTTTAAGCGTCCGTGAAACAATAACTTTTGGATATTTTGATCTTTTGAAACCTTCAACGAGAATAATATCTACGTTTTTAGGGATCTCTTCTAGAGTTGCTTCAAGGGAAGGATTATGAACTTTTTTGATTGATATTAACTCATTTGGAGTTGCAGCTACAACGGTTAAAGCCCCCGCATCTATGTGTCTCCATGTATCCTTGTTAACTGTATCGAAAGCCTCTGAAATATGTTTCACAGTTGACACTCTATAATCTCTCTGCTTTAACCTCTTTGTTAAGAACTCAACTAAACTGGTTTTACCACTGGCTCTACCAATACCGACGATATTAATTATTAAAGGCAAATCCATTGACCTCAAGTTAGTTATACATGCTTTATCTTACAAACCTTTTTTTTAAATTTTTATTGATTCTGTCCTTAAACGTTAACGAAAATTAGGAGAACAAAAATAGCCCATTGTCTCTATTCCTGATTTGCTTCTCTTCGAAAATCTTCCACTATTATTTTAGAGTGTATGTTCATGTGAATTGATGTTATCATAAACTATGTTGATAAACGGTGGATTATGGTTCACTGAGATCTTCTTTTGAAATGACCTTTAACTCTCCCCGTCTGCCTATTCTCAATTGTGGTTCACCTCTAAACCGGACAACTTTTGCATTATCGATAGTTATGAGATCGCCGATGGAAACTATGTCTATCTGTTTATTCCATAGAGCCAACTTAATACGCCCGGTCCCATCATCTATCGTAGCGTTTGATAATCTTGCATATGATCCAAACCTGGTTAGAACCTCCCTAGTCTTAGGTAATTCAAGGACTGTTGCCCTTACATGAACGCTCTTCATTCCTGCTTTCAAATCCTTGATAGGAATAATTCTTTGGTCATTTTCACGGTTATACTTTGTAGGTAGGTGCACACTTGCCTCAAAAGCCCTAATAGGATTCCTTTCATGGAGAAGATATTCAGACATTCGAAATTGTGTTATAACCTTATCTCTCTTTGTTATAATGAAGACAGGTTGTCCATCAAGATCTTTCCGACTCACAATTTTGAGATTATTGCACCTTGAGTTTTGGTGGTGCCAAGCTTCAACTAGAGCCTCAAAAAAGAGGTCTGAACCAATATCGTATTTCACAGATATCAAGGCAAGATATCTAAGAAGCTTAAGATCAGATTGGGAATAGAAAGAACCTACTGGACGTCCTCGACCTCTCTTAGCTTTACCCCACATTAAGTTCACGGGCCATACGAAAATATATAGTTTATGACGCAAGCAA
>DAOVAG010000158.1 GCA_030671165.1 Candidatus Bathyarchaeota archaeon
TAGATTGTACTCCATATTAGCGAATTATTTATCTTCCAATTAATAACAGGAACGCTAATATTGTGTAAAGGATTTGATCCTACTTTGTCTTAATGAATATATATTTCACATCTTGAGAGATGATTAATTTATTAGATTAAATTATTTTTAATCTATGTAAATTCGGATTAAGGATAAGTTATTTGTGGGGTGGATATAATTCCCTATTTTACGCATCGAAAGCTGGTAAACTGGATAAATGAGGCTGGGAAGAGTTTAGGTTTCGAGGTTAAGAGTGAGCGAAGACGCAAAACCCACGGAAAGATCTTCCAGATGGATTCTATGTGGTTTAAGAACCAGAGACTCTTTGCCTTTCTTGAAGCGGAGAAAAGATGGGAAATAAATCACATTATCGGTCACTTAATGTGTTGTGCAGACTACGCAACTCAAGAGAAGATTCATCCATTCTTCATCCTTGTCTTCCTCGAGAATGAGACTAATCATTGTAAACGACTCGATGATACTTGGAAATGGCTTACAAGAATGGTGCCCTCAGCCCTTAAGATCAGATGTCTCCCAATTTACACGAAAAGAGACGAAAAAATGGATAGATTATACGCATCGACAATTACCAAAGAGTTTTTTAACGAAAAATTGAAAGAGCTAATAATATTGAGATAATATCTTAACTCTTGTTCTATCTCCTTGAATCTAACAATGATGTAATCTTTGCTCGCTGTATTTTTACAAGAGTCTCAGTTTTTCAAGAAATTATTTGACTGAAGCTCTCATTTATAGAAAAGGAATGAATTTAGCTAGTTGATAATTGAAAAGATCTCACTGATGTCTCTGAGTTCATAATCTGGTTTACCCCTCTCCTTTCTGATTTGTCCATATTTTGCATGGGCAGTCTGTAAACCGAGTTTCTGCGCAGGATATAAATCACGGATTATTGAGTCACCTACCATCAATATCTCATCATTTTGAAGATTTGGAATCTTCTTTTGAAGTTTATCTATGGCCATTTGAAGTGGGAACCCGTCTCGCTTTTTCGTTCCTGTATCTTCAAATCCAATGACGAAATCGAAGTAACTCTCGATATCCATTGCTAAAAGTCGCTGGTAAGCTTTTGTCTTCGGGGCGTCTGTGACAATGACAAGTGTGATCCCTGTCTTTTTCAGTTTATTAAGAGTCGTTTTCACGTTTTTGTAAGGTTTTAAGTACTTATTTTTTGCTTTTAGGTAAGCGTTTATGGCTGCTGCCAATATTTTATGATCGAACTGTCCCTCTTTCTCTAAGAATTTTGTGAATATTCTGTCTGATTCTATCCCAACTCTAAAGTATGTGCTCATTAGTCTCCTGTATGCCGTCTTATGATCCATCTTTAATCCAGCTTCTATCATGGCTTTTGCAGTGGCTTGACATGATTCTTTTTTCATCCTTATGAAATCGATCAGTGTGTTGTCTAAATCAAAAAGGATCGTCTTTATCTTTGTCATGTTCTTCATTCACCAGAAATAATAGGGATTTTTTAATAATTTTCTTTCCAAGAAATTTAATTGTTAACGTTTTTTTTTAACTCTTTTTGAATTCTTCTTAAAAAAATAGCTTAATAATTTTGTATCTATAGAGATGGTGTAGCTAATTATGTCTCTTCCTTGAATATGATTTATTTTATAAGGTTAAGTATTTCGTTGATATTTCTTGATGAGCTTTATTTAGAATCGTTTTTGCATTCTCAAAACTCAGTTGTTTTAACGAGTCTTCAAAGCAAGCCCATTTATATTCACTATGCTCGAAAGAGATTGTTACTTCTTTTTCAATAGATTCAGCAAGAAAGTAGACCACTTCCTTATGGATGGTTTTTCCTTGTCGTTTATAGAGATAGTGCACTTTCTCCTTAAAGTTATCAATTAATACTATTTTAGAGATTCCTGTCTCTTCTTGGACTTCTCTAATTCCTGCCTCCTTTTCTTTTTCTCCCACCTCTATATTTCCTTTAGGAAAACCCCAATGACCCAACCCATAACGAAGTAGAAGAAACTTAATTATACCTTGATCTATTTGAAAAAGAATACAACCAGCTGATTTTTCATCGAACATAAACTCTCTTTACCTCTACTATAATATTCACAATTACAACCAAAAAAACTTTCACCCTTCAAATCAATTCGTCTTATCTACTATTAAAAATCAGACCATAAATGTGGCTGTTTATCAGTTATACTCTTAATTATGTAGGTTATCGTTAAAGCTATCACCTAAATATTGGATATGAAGTGAAATGGGTAAGAAATCTATTAGTAGAACGGTATGTACATTCTGTGTTATTGTAAACTTATCTTTTTTTATCTTGAAAAACACTTGGATTTGATATTAAAATTCTCTTTATAGAATCTTAATTATGCATAAGAATACTTAATAATAGATTTTTTGAAAGAGAATCAGCTAATCCTAATAGTTGTTGTGTGATGAATGGATCAGTTAGGATTATGCATATTCGTCATCAAGTTGGGAAAAAACAGACTATTGAAACTTTAATCAATGAGGAAACGTTATTATTAGCTAAGTTTTTGAGAAAGGAAAGAATGGAATCCTAAAAAAGTTATATAACGCATATTATATTTTAAGTGATGAATACGTTGAAGCGATTTCTTCCTCTTACTATAATTATCATCATTTTCGCTGTTGGAATTGTTTTGGGTCTCACCCAATACAAATCATATCACATTATTAAAGAGCAGACCCTTATTACCATGAGCTCTTATGTGGAAATTCCATTTATAATCGAAAAAGCTGACAAATCTTGGAAAATACAAATTAAAATAGAATCAGAATCTAATGATGTACATGTTGGGCTTTTAACAGCACAAGATAATGTTCTGTGGTCCGAAATTTTGGTTGAGGGAACCTACGAATATTCTTTCAGTCATACTGGAGACTTGAAGTTCATTTTTCATGTTCCAAGTTATTCAATTATTCAAGAATATGAATTCAAAATTTTAGCTTGGAAATCATTTCTGGGATGGTAGTTTGGGTTTGATTGTTAGTATTTACAATTCAGATTTGAGTTCTGGAAGAAGGATCTATGTTGTCTATCTATAGTTTGGATTTGGGGATTAAATTTTAGTCATCATTCTCAGGATCATTTTGCTGATGCTCTGGATTGAATAGAGAGAGTAGGCAATTTTTTCTAAAAAC
>DAOVAG010000024.1 GCA_030671165.1 Candidatus Bathyarchaeota archaeon
TTTCTTTTCACAAAATAGTTACTTAAGAGAGATTCAATCTTAAATTTCAATTCATCGGGTGGAATTTTTTCTTCGATTCTTCTTCCCATTGAAGGTTTTATTCCAAATCCTCCGCCTAGCAATATGCTGTAATACTGTTTCATACTACCATTTTCTTTTGTCAGGTTACCAGATAATCCTATCTCAGCTATAAGATTTGCACAGCAATTATTGTGACATCCACTCACATATATCCGAAATCCAGCATCACCTAACAATTCATTATCGACGTGTTTTTCTAAGTGATGTAGTATCTCTTTAGAGATGTCCTTTGAATGGGGAGTCATTGTCTTACCACAAAATTCTGAGGCACAGCCCATACTATTCCATCGGAGTTTAGGTCCCTGTATTGAGATCCCAATTTCTTTTAGGTCTTTCAAAAGCAAATCTTTTCGCTTTACATTAGGGATAATGAGGTTCTGTGAAGCGGTGAGTCTCAAGTCTCCACTTCCATACTTGTCAGCTAAATCTGAAAAAGCAATCAGCTCATCATATGATAGATAGCCCCCAATGCAGGGGACGTTTACATAATAATATCCCTTTTGACTCTGCGGTTGTATCCTTTCATGGCTTCCGTTCCTCAAAAAAGCGGGACCATCATACGTTTCTAGGTGCTTTCCAACTTTTTCTTCCAGAGTACTGAGGAATTTCTTGAGTCCCCAGTGATGTAATAACCATTTGAATCGAGCTTTTGCCTTGCTCTCGCGGTTTCCATAATCCCTATGAATTTCGATAGTAGCCACAGCTACATTAAAAGCGTCTTCAGGGCGAACGAAGACTCCTGTATATGTAGCTAACCTTGGACCGGGCAAAGAGGCACCCATACTTCCACCTATCAAAAGGGTGTAACCGACATCACCATTCTTGTTAACAGCTACAAATGAAAGGTCATTAGTTATCGCTCTTGTACAATCAGACCCGCATCCAGTAATTGAAAATTTAAACTTTTTAGGCATATCCTGAAAATCAGGGTTTCCTATGAAGAAGTCACTTAACTCTTTGAGAAGAGAGGTTCCATTTATCAGTTCATCTTTTTCGATACCAGATACTGGACAGCACACGATGTTTCTAGCATCTCCATACCTGGCACCGCTAAAGCCTTGACCACACATATCCGTTGTGAAGCCCAGTCCATCCATAATTGAGAAGATTTCTAGAGCGTCTGTAGCATCTATCCAGTGTAACTGGATGTCTTGTCTATTAGTTATCTCAGCTTGTCCCCGACTGTAAGTCTTAGTTAAATCAGCTACACCACGTAGTTGCTTAGAATCTATGAAGCCTCCGGGAATCTTTATCCTGAGGAAATGGGGGGAGCCTGTCGTGTTTAATGGATTACTATCACGTCCAAGGGAGTATCTTCCTCTGAACCGATTCATATCATCTACATCTAATTTAATCAAAAATTTAACCTCATAAAGATCAGTTATCAACTATCATCGAGTTATAGAGATCATTCTCACCCTGTTTAAGTCCATTAATATGCGTAATTCTTTCACTGTGAACTTGGGTTTGGAGATCATTAAAGATCTTTAGGTTTAGTTCATCTTCTAATATTCGGGGTATCCATAATTTTAGAATGCTCTTATAAAATTCTAGAGAATCAAAAATCATTGTAACAATATTTGCTGTCTCTCCTTCAAGTTCCTCAGCTAACTTTAAAGCACCAGCAACATAGCTTCCGCCACTAGGCGTTGCGGGTATCCCGACGTTCCAGAGATTGACCATAGTGGAATATGCTTCTCTATCGTTTATTTCATACACATTATCACAGAGTTCTTCAGCTCTTCCCAAGCTCTGGGATTTACCAAGCTGTTTTTTACTCCTTAATCCAAAAATATGGCCGCTGTCTCGCTGCCTGAGACCTATCACTTTAATCTCTGGTCTCGCTTTCTTTAGTCCGATTGCTGTCCCAACTAAGCTTCCACGCGTTCCCTCACCGTTCACATAGAATAGATCTTCCATTTCATTCGTTTGGAACAAGATCTCGGGTGCTAAGCTATAGAAATATCCCGCTGCGTTGAGTAAACCATCAATGGGCTTGTAAACAGCATGTTGATCCAACATGAGCGTTGTTGGAATTGTCTGATCTTCAATGAAGGCGTTGGATATTGCTTTACCTCGATCCATGTCACCTGTAGGACAATATCCATCGTCACAGACTTCTATTATTGCTCCCATATCCTTTAGATGAGTCACGAGGTCTGGATTTTCATCTATTAAAATTTGACCCATATGCGCCTTAGGAGTAATATTAAGGTTTATCTGTTGGATTATCTCCGTGAGATTTCTCATAAAATTACCAAAACCAGCCGTAGTAATCGTCTCTATATCAGCTAGAACTCCATTGCTCATATAGTAATGTAACATGAAGGAAACAGGTCTTCCTTTTCCACTCCCTCCATAATTTAAGAACTCAGGTTTATAAAATATGCGTATACCGTCACTAGAGTGGTAGTTTACTTCTTCAGGAATCTCAAGGAGTGGTGTGAAGCCTATGCCTAGTGCTTGTCCCAACCATTTTAAATAAGTTTTGATGTCGATATCATTCTTTAACTCTTCTAAACCTTTGATAGTGTCACGCAGAAAGCTCGATTTGGCATCTTTAGAGTTTTCATGGTTGAGAGCTTGTTTATCCATACTGATACTGCGCCTCAATTCTTATGGAGTTATCTTCTTGGTCCGACACTTTTATCATTATTGATTTATTTTAAACTAGTGGGTTTTTCCACGTCTTCAGAATATTGGCGACTTCAGGTCTAAGGGATACATTATCCATGTCTCCGTTACGTATGGCCTCCCTCATCTGTGTCCCACTGAACTCTTGGTGACACTTCTGGCCATGTGGACATGCTTTATCGTTTGTTATGGTCTTACATGTATTACAAAAGAAAACGGAAGGAAAAAAGAGTGGAATTATTCCGAGATCGGAATACTCAGTGAAAATATCTTGTGCAGCATAGGGATCATAAAAATTATTTGTACCTGCATGATCCCTGCCAACAATAAAGTGTGTGCAACCGAAATTTTTTCTTATTATAGCGTGGAATATAGCTTCTTTAGGACCTGCATAGCGCATCTTAGTCTGCAGGATTCCCAGAATAATCCTTTCCTCTGGAAAATATTTATCGATAAGCACTTTGTAGGTGGAAAGTATTACTTCATCTTTAAAGTCGCCCTTCTTCTTCCGACCAATAATAGGATTGATAAATATACCATCAACGAAGGTGAGGGCTGTCTTCTGAATATATTCATGACCTAAATGTGGTACATTTCTCGTCTGAAACCCAGCAATAGCCTTCCACTTCCTCTTTTCAAAGAGTTTCCTAGTTTCTATTGGGTTTAAGTGATAATTCTCAAAGTGGTTTTGGGTATTACCTATTAAATCGATCTTACCACCTAATAGAAGATCTTCCATATTGAGGGTTTTTGTAACACCTGGGTGAGCGTTATCCGTTGTTCCAAAGACATAGCTTGCTGTATCTTTCTTATCGAAGCTATAGATTTCAGAAACGTGTAATAATGCTATCGCTTGTCCTGTCTTTTCAGTTAATAGGACATCGTCATCTTCTGATATATATGAACGGATTATTTTTGGAGCGTCTAGCACTATGGGAATAGTCCATGGTGTTCCATTTGTTAATCTACCTTCATGAACCACACGTAAATAGTCTTCTTGTTCCATGAACCCCTCTAATGGGCTGAAAACTCCCTCGGTGATATTTCGAAGGTCATTGCTCGTTTCCTTATCAACAACTATCTTCGGTATCTCATTAACTTCGTCTAGAATCTTTTCTCTTCGACTCTGTCTTAAGATTCTATTGACGAGTTTTCCACCGTGAGGTTTAGGTAAAGAGTTTTCCATTATCTTTCTCTCCGTTTTCACTTTTTCGTGTTTTTAAAAAGGTGTGGATACCACATTCAGTCTTGCCTTTACCTGTCCATCTGCCTGTTCTTTCATCTTCTCCTTGCTGGACAGGTCGAGTGCAGGGTTTGCATCCAATGCTCATGTATCCTTGATCATAAAGGGTGTTATATGGTAGCTGGTTTTTTCGTATATAACTCCAAACTTGCTTTCTTGTCCAGTACGTTAGAGGATTTACTTTGGTTAAGGGTATTCCATCATCTTTGTATTCTAACTCCACTACTTCAAGGTCTCGACGTGTCGTAGCTTGATCTCTTCTCAAACCAGTGATCCATGCATCGACTTCCTGTAGGGCTCTTCGGATAGGCTCTACCTTTCTAAGTTTGCAACATACGTCAGGGTTTCGATCATGGAGTTCTGGGCCATACTTTAAGGTTTGCTCTTCAATGCTTAATAGCGATGAATATTCAACAATGTTAAGGTTATACTTTTTCTTTAGAGCTTCTTTAACATCATCAGTTTCCTTAAATTGGAAACCGGTATTGATATAAAATATCTTGAGGTTGGGTTGTATTTGAGTTGCCATATCGATTAGAACAGTGTCTTCGACGCTGAAGCTTGATGCTATGGCAATTCTTGGATAATATTTTTCTATACCCCATTTTACTATCTCATCTGGAGGGGTATCAGGTCCATATTTTATGTCAACCATCTTATGACGACTTCCCATTAATAGCAATCTTTAGTTGTTTTTAATCACGACATTGGAATGTATTGTGTTAATAACAATGTTATAGAGGAGCATAACGATGTTATTTAAAAAGTTTTCACAGATAGCTTTTCTATTTTAAATTTTTAAGCATCTTGGTAAGGTTGAAAAAGTTGAAACATACCTAATTGTAAGATGTTCTGTTAAAAATTGACAACGCTCTCGATACATTTTTTAAAATTCTTATCAGAAACAATATAGCAATATTATTCTCATTAACACATTAGACATCCCTCAATCATACATATTCCTAAGAGTAATATTTTTATTAGAAAATATGTAAAAACTTATATGTCCTTTTAGATTCTTGAACAATAACAATGTTATAATGGTGTTAACACTGGGACGATTTAAAGGCTTAAGATACAAAGAATGTGGGAAGGAATACCCCACGAAAACAATAAACCTATGTGAGGACTCCTTCGGAGCATCTGGATTAATTTATGATAATAACTCTATACAATTAGGAAGTGTATCCTTTAGAAAAAGACTAAAAAATCTATGGGAATACTTTGAGTTATTACATGTGGACGATAAATCAAAAATCGTAAACCTATCTCCAGGTTACACCCCATCACATAAGGCGAATATGCACAGTAAAACCCTTGAGCTAAAACATCAATTTTTAAAAAATGACATAGTTGACCCCATATATTCCTTTAAAGAAAGAATCTTCGATTCGCCCATTAACCCTAAACGTTCTCTAAACTTTTATGATAATGGTGAAAATAGTAGTTTAATGAACTACTTGTTTATTCCACTAAGCAAAACTGATGAATTAACATTTTTACCAAACGCGACTGGAGGTTAAGATCGATGTTGTCTTTATCTGATGATGAATTAGAACGCTACTCTAGACAGATAGTCTTCAGCGATATAGGATACACAGGTCAACTTAAACTCAGAAATGCAAAGGTTTGCATAATCGGGGTGGGTGGTCTGGGTTGTCCTATAGCTACTCAACTCACTGCCATGGGTGTGGGATATCTCCGACTTGTGGATAGAGATGTGGTAGAACAGTCTAATCTTCATAGACAGTATCTATACGACATGAAGTCTTTGGGTTATCCCAAAGTTGAAGTCGCTGCCAAGAAATTGAAAGCTTTAAACCCTGATGTAGAGATCGAAACATTATCTATGTCGTTGAACGTAGACAATGCTGTAGAAATAATTAAGGGAGTTGACATTGTTATAGACGGCTTGGACAGTATGGAGACCCGTTATGCAATAAACAGAGCATGCGTCAAACTCAAAATTCCATATGTCTTCGGCGCAGCTATAATGAATTATGGGAATCTCTCAACAATAATTCCAGGAGAAACCCCGTGCCTTGAATGCTTTTTTCCTGACATAAAAGATGAGACATTACCTACATGTGGAACAGCAGGAGTGCACCCATCGGTCTTGGGAATAGTATCAAGTTTACAAGTCTCTGAAGCCACGAAGATAATTGTAGGAAGAAAGCCGAATTTGATAGATAAACTTCTTATAGTCGACTTAGAGAAGACATCACTCCAAGAATTGGACATCACACGAATGGAAAATTGCCCCGTATGTGGTGTTAAACCAGGTAAAGATCCACAACAGCTTAAGCGGAAATTCGTTGAAGAGACTTGTGGAAGAAGTGGAAAGAGAACATTTGTAATAGTTCCAAAAGAAAACTTAGAGTTAAACATCAAAAAATTGTACAGATTCTTAAAGAAGAGAGGAGCTAATATCAGTGTAAATGCGGACCTTGGTCTAACCTTCCTTTATGACCAAAATGTTTATTCAAGTATTCTCAAGAGCGGGGTTATGATAGTAAAGGGGCTGAGCGGTGAGAAAGATGCAATCAAAATCTACTCTAATATTATAAAAGATGGTTTAAATATTCCTTGGTCTCGCATAGAGTGAACTTAGTTTACGTTAAGAATTATAATTGAACAAATTGTTGAAACGACATGAATAGATAAAATATATTATAAACCTTTTTCATAAGCTCTGATAATCTTGAAGTTGAAAAAAGTACCGCTCCACGAGTATCATAGAACTCATGCTAATCTTGTAGACTTTCATGGATATGAGATGCCTCTGTGGTATGACGGAATAGTTCGAGAACATTTAGCGGTTAGAAATTCCGTTGGTATCTTCGACATTACACACATGGGACGAGGACTTGTCTCAGGTCCTGAAACAACACAATTCTTGAATTATATATTTACCTACGATGTTACAGAGATAAATATTAACCATGCATGGATCACCTCGATGTGTGACGAGAGGGGTATTATAATTGATGACATGATGGTCTACAACATTGGTGAAGAGAAATACTTCGTAGTCTTCAACTGTCTCAAGATAGATCAGGATAGAGTCTGGGTGAGTAAACAATTAGAGACTTTTGATGCGAAATTTACATACGTCTCAGATCAAACCGCCCAGTTTGCGGTTCAAGGACCCCAAGCTGAGCGAACAATTCAGAAAATAACAGACATGAAATTAAATAAATTGGATTGGTTTGAAGGTAGCTGTACTACAATAGCAGGTTGTAAAGCTTACATCTCACGAACAGGATATACTGGTGAAGATGGATTCGAAATTTATATATGGAACACGTCTCAAGCAAACCCTGAAAAGGCATTAAAAATATGGACTGCTATTTTAGTGGCTGGTCAAGAGTTTAATATTATGCCTTGCGGTTTAGGTGCTAGAGATAGTACCAGAATTGAGGCTGGTTTCTGGCTGGAAGGTAACGAGTGTAATGGGTCAAAGGTTACTCCTCAAGAGTTAGGTTTAAAATGGGTAGTAAGCTTAAAGAAGCCCACGTTTATTGGGCGAGAAGCCCTCCTCAAGCAGTATAAAAAAGGAATTACAATTAAGCGTATAGGTATAAGAATGTTAGAGAAGGGAATTCCTCGCAGAGATTACGATATATTGAAAAATGGAGAGAAAATAGGACAGGTTACCAGTGGAACATTTTCGCCAATCTTGAATTGTGGCATTGCTATGGGATATGTTCCTACAAAATATTCCATTGAAGGCTCAATAGTTGAGGTGAAGATCAGGAATAAGTTTGTTACAGGGAAAATTGTCAAGTTTCCATTCTATGATGTTACACAATATGGACGACTCAGAAGAAAAAAATTGTAGTCCCATGGTATTTGAAACTGTATCAAGGCTATTTTTAGACTCCTTTTCTATATGAGTATCACCAAGATCATTCTTTTCTAGCTATGTTCTTGCAAGCGCAAACGAATATTCCAACTGAGGGAATATTTCAATCGAAGATGTTTCTCTCCACTCTAACAGCTTTAAAAAAACCTTAAGCTCTTAGTCGATGTTTTCAATTCTGGGAGGAATCGCAATTGCTGTTCTTGTGCTTGAGACACCGTCAATTGTGTGGAGTTCAGCTATTAAATCCTGTAATTCTTTCATGTGTCCAAGTTCTGCGTAAATAAGAATGTCGAATATACCCGTTACAGCGTATGCCATTTTGACTTTCTTCATTTTTTTTCCCGATTCAGCTATTTTCCATGCCTTTCCTGGCTCGGAATTAATGAGTACAAATACTGGTTGCATAATTTATCCCTAATACATAACATTGTTATATAAGTTAATCGTTATATATTCTAACATATAATATTTATTATCAGTCACTTTTATTGGAAGTTGGTCATCAATGAATGCATATGTTCTAATTAATACTGAAATTGGAGCTATACCAGAGGTTTTAGAAGCTTTAAAGAAGATTAAAGAAATAAAGGAAGCATATGCTCTCTTTGGAGTTTACGATATTATGACGAAGGTTGAAGCGGAATCTACTCAACAACTGAAGAAAATAGTCACTCTGAAAATGAGACATATAGATAAAGTTAGATCAACCCTCACAATGATCATCATGGAATAAACAGACCATTATACTTAATATACTAAAGTATTTCTAGAACTTGCACTTTTCACGAATGCTAAACATTATTCATCGAGAGAAGAAGACATAAGAGATATCTAGGAGAGTAAGATTCTATCGCCGTTAGATACTCAGTATCACTTTCACAATCATTGGTTTATTTATCTCATAATAAAATCTCTCGTGTACATGTCGTTCTATCGAGTAATGAAGACATATGTCCGATTCAGGACTAAATGTACCCACAAATATCTTCTTAATTGAAGATAAAATCACAAGAAACATTGATCCAAATCCACCATTTCTGGAAGCTTAGTATGTGGTTTCACTTTAAAAAAAAGACTGATTTGTCTCATCCACTTAATAATCATATTTCCTCAGGGTCGTTTATAGTCTTACTAAATATATCGCAGCAATTTCCCTTCGGGATAAGATTTCCGTGAGGACACTTTATTGGATGTTCAAGGAGTATACAGAGA
>DAOVAG010000064.1 GCA_030671165.1 Candidatus Bathyarchaeota archaeon
TAAGATTTTAGAAAGATGGGGTTCAACGGGTGTCCAAGAAGTTTTGAATAGAACCGTCTTTAATCTCCTAAAAATGATAGTGATCTATCCAGTAGAGAACGTTGAACGACTGAGTAACCATGATGGTCAGGTTCTACCAGACGTATATCTAACTCCACACGGTACAACTGCAAAGGAATTCGCTTACATGATCCATACAGACCTTGGTGAAGGCTTTATTCATGCGATAAACGTACGTACTAAGAGAAGGATTGGTGAGGATTACATCCTTAATGGAGGAGATGTGATAAAAATCTTTTCCGCTAAGAGAAGGACCTAACAAGGGTTCCTAGTTTTTTCCTTTTACATTGTAGTAATTATTTTCTTTCTTAGCTCCAAAGCTTCTGACACCTTTTTCGTTTAACTGTCTTCGTAATTTTATTGCATCTTTAGTGGATATTTTCTTTTGTTTTTCCATGTAATCGATTATTTCATTTGCCTCTTCTAACGTGTCACATCGTTTAAGAAAATCAATTACATCAGGATTGTATCCTCTAAAGGTTTTAGCTGCTATGTTTTCTTTTACTTTATCATTGGGTTGAATGGAATTAATCTTGATAGCCACAGATTCTCCTTCTATTTCCTTTGCTAGATTTGGAAACATATCTTTGAATTTTTTCGATTTGAAATCCAATCTTCATCAACATAATTATTAAGTAGTTTCTATTGTACGCTAGATCAAGTTTTTCTTTTAAATTGTAACTCTTGCTTGTGTGAAACAATTATTCCAGATGGTAGATCTTCATATATTGTTGTACTTGGTCCAATCCATGTGTCACCATCCACCTTAACACCTGGCATGAACCTCACTCCAATACCTGTCTTTACATTATCTCCTATTATCACACCGAGTTTCCTTATACCGCTATCTACTACTTCCCCCTTCACCTTCACTTTAACAGCTATATCATCAAATCGGAGGTTTGAAGTAATTGTACCTGCACCAAAATTACACATCTCCCCAACGATGCTATCTCCTACATATGACATGTGACCAATATGTGTTTGATTTAGAATGAGACTATTCTTAATCTCACAAGCATTTCCTATTCTAACGCCTTTACCCAAACTCGTAAAGGGACGGATATAGCAATTTGGTCCAATGTCGCTTCCTTCACCAATCCATACTGGGCCTTCAATGTAGGCTCCTGAACGTATCTTTGTTCCCGTTCCAACACCTACAGGTCCTTTTAGATAGGCCCCCTTTTCCAATTCACCTTTATTCTCTAAATGTGCTTGTTTGAGAACCCTTCTATTTGCTTCGAGTAAGTCCCAAGGTCTACCTACATCAAGCCAATTCCTCGGTTCTATCTCCACAGATGCTAGTGAGACCCCCTCTTTTAAAAGGAGATTCAGTGTATCTGTTATCTCAAATTCTTTTCTTTGAGATTTCACCGTTTTCTGTATTGCCTTAAATATTTTCTTTGAAAAAATATATACTCCAACGTTGGCTAGGTTTCCGAATTCTTTTGATTTAGGTTTCTCAACTATCTTCAAAACTTGATCCTTTTCTATTTTAACGATACCATATCGATTAATTTCTTCTACAGTTGTTAAAGTTAGAGTTATCAAACCTTTTTCAGCGTATTTTTGTCGCGTAATTTTCACAACTGAAGCGTCTATAAGAAGATCTCCATAGAGCATGAGAAAATCATCATCAGAAACATATTCTTCACTTAAACTTACAGCATCAGCTGTTCCAAACCACTTTTCCTGTTCTATATAGCTTAATTTAACTCCAAAATCTTTACCATCACGAAAATAATTCCGAACCAACTCTTTACGATACCCGATAATTATAAGAATTTCTTCAATTCCATTTTCCTTAAGAGCTAACAGAAGATGTTCAAGAATCGGTTTACCTGCAAGAGGAATCATACACTTTGGTCTATATAATGTTAAAGGTCTTAATCTAGAACCTTCGCCTGCAGCTAAGATAACCGCTTTCATGTTACATCCTCCTCAAATTTTAACGATTTATTTTACATTCCATTTTGGGATTAACTTTTTTGTGGGATCAGTATCTAGTATCTTTTTAAGTTGCTCGATAGTAAGGCCTGTTATATAATCTCCATAAAGTTCACATCTACGTTTTTCATTCATATACGTTAAATCTTTAACTACAACTTCTACTTCATCTCCCGAAGGAAGTAATATGTAGATGTGGTAATACTTCTCTGTTTTTCCTTTTGCAGTTTTGTAAGAGTATTTTCCACTTAAGATGTTATACTTCATCTTAATTATATTATACACTGATCCAATATCATCTGAATAGACGGTGATGTCTATGTCGCTTCCTTTTTTGGCTGTACCACGCCAGACTCCTCCAATGAGTTTTGGATTAAACTCTTTGAGGTGTTCCATAATGCGAAGACTTTCCTGTCGAAGGCGTATGTTCAACGTACTTCTTGTTTTACCCTCCATCTCATCTGCAAATTTATCTAATTCTATTACTACCTCTAGATTACTAGGGAAAACCTTTTCATTTAGATCTCTACAAGCTTTCTTCTTAGCTTGTTTGTAATCTCTAGATATCTTATAATAAAGGAGTTTTGCTGCCTCCTGAGCAATCTTGATCCTTCTCTCCTTTTCCATCAAAAGAAACCACCTTAAAAATGGATCTGAATATATTAGAGGAAAAGGTAATAATTGATCTTTTTCTAAACTTTAGGTATATCCTCTACAGATACTTCTATTTCCTTCTTTATAGGTGAAGCAAGTAACTTTGTCTTTCTTATACCAACATGTCTGATGGGGATTATATTTTTTGCTTCATTGTACATGTCAGAAGCTATCTTTCCTAAAACCGCTTCTCGAACAAACTGTTCGAAGGTTAAATCTTGTGCTTTCTCATATGCAATTCTTTGAATAATCTTTCTAACTGCAGAGACTTGAGAGGTTCTAGCTTTCTGAGAAGAGAGGACTACAATGGATGCTCTCACTTTGTATCCATCTTTTGTTGTTAAATTTAGTATATCATCAATCCTTGTACTTCTTCTTCTGACTAATCCTCTTAAATACTCTCTTGAATATTCATGTCCCTTGAAAATTGTAGCACAGTCATTCCCTTTGACATCAGTAATTTTGAAAAAAAGTTTTAAATGTTGGTGGGCAAAATCATCTGTAAGATCATACAGAGTCTTCGCAATAACTCGCCCGATCATTTTATCTGGATCACTACAAGGTGCTGAGCCTATATAGGCTTCTCCAAAATACGAAGGACTCTGAATATTATACCAAGTTTTCATTCTCCATTTATCTTGAACTTTTCTTCGTCTCCTTGGCAACCATTTCACTCCAATTGGTTAATGTTAGTGTAAACGAACTATAGTTTACAGTTTAAAAAGGTTTACCTTTCTAAGACGCTTCTTTAACAATGTTTAACACACTTTCCGCGGCCTGAATACACGATAAAAGATCATTGATTGTTGAGAGCAGAGTTTCAACCTTTCTTATAGTAACTATTTTAACTGCAACTCTTCTTACATCCCTTCTTGCTTTTATGATTAAACCAAATGGTGTTGTTAAATTATCGGGGGCAATTGCTCTTACGATTGATTTTGCCTTCTTACCACTTGAATAATTGAAATAAAACTCAGCCTTGATAATTTCCTTCCTATTTAAGAGCCATGGTAATATCTTCCTTAAATCAGTCCCTTCTATTACTAAATCTGCAGCTTCCCTAATTAAGTCATCTTTAGGATTAAACGCTATACTTAGTCCTGAATCCATAAAAAGAGGAATATCATATTTGCTGTCTCCAATAGTTACACACTGTTTACTATCTATTCCTTCAACTTCACTCATTTTTTTTAAGACAACATCTTTTTTCATTAAAGAGACAGCTTCCTCGCCTTCACCTGTCAGTCTTCCATCATCTCCAACAAGTAATTTATTAGAATAAGAGTAATCTATCCCTAACTCTTCCTTCACTCGATCAGCAAGTATTGATATACCGCTACTGATAATTGCGATCTTATAACCATTCTTTTTCAGTTCTTTCACTGTCTCAATAGCACCCTTCATTAAAGGTGCTTTATTAAGAATATTCTTAATTTTATCTACACACGGTCTATTCCATAGTCGAATGTCAGATCTCATAAATTCTTTAAAATCAATCTGGTCTTTCAGATGTTTCTGGAAGTTTACTTGATTGTCGACACCAAAGGCTTTATGAATCATTCCCCAACTACTATCAATGTCTACTAAGACCCCATCAAGGTCGAAGACAACTATCTTCACTTTTTTTCCACCTGTCTGTTCTTTTGCTCTTATATAATGCAAAGGATTTCCATAACAAATAAAATAACATTTAATGTAGATCCGAACAAGAACATCTTAATTATTTTAATGATAAGACTTACCACAGTCCCGCTTAGGCTGAAGGTTGCATCAATGGAAGAAAACGATGAATGTCTACTTGCGAGCAGTTCCCTTTAACTCTAAGTATTATAACTTCTTTCAAATATTTTAAACTCTGACTTTATGAAAGTAGCATCGTATAAGATTCTCTATAACATACATTCAACTATTTTTCGGTACCTAAGATACCTTGTACACTTTATCTTTCTTCCTTACTTTACCATCAACTTTAAGTCCGATGCTTTGACCCTTCTTAGCTTTAGTTATATCTTTTTGTTCTATCTGCATAGAAGTCACATTTTGTTCTATATGGGTAGTTGTACCCTTTATGAGAATTTTTTCTCCAATCGATAAGACCCCTCCTAATTTGATGATGGCTACTCCTATTCTAGAGAAATAATGGGTTATTTCCCCTATCTTTTTCATATATCTTCCTCCTATGTTCGTTTTCTTTAGTGGAGATCGCTACCATAGTCTCGAGTGTGTAGTTTGTAGAGAAGCCTATTATCACAATCAAGTTTGAGGCCGTTTTATCATTCATTGCTCCAAAGATGATTACCGCTTCGTATTGATCAAAGACAAAGTATACTTCTTTGATAGCTATCCTTTCAGGAGCCTTGAACTCATCGAGGTACCTAATGGTTTCTATACCTTTACCTTTAGGCTTCAAGAGAGTTATGTAGGTCATATTCTCTTTTCACTAATACAATCTATATGTCTTTCTAAATTTAATATTTTCTTCAAAGAGCTTGACTACTAATATAGTGATTTATTCAGTCTTTTCTGTAAAGTAATTAATCTTTGAGGTCAATAATGTGTGGTTGACTCTTAAAAATAATAAACAGTATTTGAAACGAATTTATTTTCTCTTAATGAATTAGAAGATATTTATTTGTGTTATCTAATACAGATAAAGTGGTGAATAATGTGGAAAGAGTTGAAGAACTCAAACGGAAGATACAAGCAGCAAGGTTAGGCGGTGGATTGCAAAGGATTGAGCGACAACACCAAAAAGGAAAGCTAACAGCTCGTGAAAGACTAAAAATACTCTTAGATCCAGGTAGTTTCGTTGAACTTGATACTTTTATTGTCCATCGATGTACAGATTTTGGAATCGAAAAGAGAAAAGCTCTCGGTGACGGCGTAATAACTGGTTATGGAACAATCAATAGTAGATTAGTATGTGTTTACGCACAAGACTTTACTTTCATCGGTGGATCTCTTGGTGAAATGCACGCTAAAAAAATATGTAAGGTCATGGATTTGGCACTTAAAATGGGGGC
>DAOVAG010000005.1 GCA_030671165.1 Candidatus Bathyarchaeota archaeon
ATCGGAAATTTCCTTTTAATTATTAATTGAAGCTTTTCAATTTTAGAAAGATCAGTTAACAACTTTTCCTCATTTATTTCCGAATTTCCATCTAATAAGTCAATAAAGTCTAATAATTGTAATACTTTATCTCTTTTAAATCGTCCACTAATTGTGACAGAAATTTTATTTCCGTCTCCATTATTGAACTCAATTTTAAGTTTACGATTCGTCATCTTGTTTTCAAACCTAAAATATGTAACACATATACTAGTTCACAAAATAAAAAGATATTGGATAATATGTATAATAAATTCTAATAAATATTACCATAAATCGTCTTAAATCAAAAATTAAAGATAAATTATAGCTTATTCATTATTTCACACGTTCACAACATATATATTGTTTAAATCGTAAAAGAATGGATGTATTTTAATTATTCCAATGGAAATGAAGGGGTTAACCTAAATTTCAGATAATAAGCTGAAAATATCGCCCTTTTAAATAATAAAGCCTTTATTTAAGAGATTAAACAATCAATTTCACATGATTTCACATGCCATTTTAAATAAAAAAAATAATCCCCACCCCTTAATTTCTACTCTATGAATAATAATAAAAAAGTTATTTCAGATACACCATTAATTTATTTTATATTTAATAAAAAATATTGTACATTAATATTAAATATTAAAAATCATATTACCATTTGAGAGATATTTTCCAGAGTAAAATATAAATATAAAATATAAAAGATGAGATATTTTCCATTGGAAATATTGGGGTGGGGGAGAATTGTTGTTTAATAATTATTTTATCTAATTTGTTTTTTTAAATGACTTTACTTTTATTTTGATTATTATTAATAGTATAATTATTATTTCCAAAAATTATTGATGTGGTATTTATTATGCAAAATAGTAAAGATCAACTTGATGACATATTTGACAATTTTTTAAAAAGACCAAAGATCTTTACAGATAGAGAAGTTCTACGTCCAGACTTTATTCCTAATCATCTACCTCACAGAGATGATCAAATTCATCAAATTGCTAAAATTTTGGCTCCTGTGCTTGATGAAGAACGTGGGTCTAATATTTTCATTTATGGTAAAACTGGTACTGGAAAAACAGCTGTTGTTAAATATGTTCTTAAACGTTTGATAAGTCGTGGTCATGAAATTGGTGCATTGATAGAGGATTGTTATGTAAATTGTCGACTTGTTGGAACAGTTTATCGTGTATTACTTAAACTTGGGGAAAGTATTGACATTAAAATACCGTTTACTGGATTGGCAACAAGTGAAGTTTATGACAGATTTGAAAATGCTTTGGATAATAAAGGTGTTCTTCTTCTAGTAGTTTTAGATGAGATTGATGCACTAGTTAAGGAGTATGGAGATAACCTAATCTATGAACTTACTAGAGTGAACGAGACACTAAATAAGGGAAAGGTATCAATTATCTGCATTTCCAATGACCTACTTTTTAAGGATTTATTAGATCCTCGTGTAATTAGCAGTCTGAGTGAAGAAGAAGTAGTTTTTAGACCATACACAGCACCAGAATTGAACGACATCCTTTTTGAGCGAGCTGATATATCCTTTAAGGATGACGTTTTAACTGCTGGTGCTTTAAATCTTTGTTCAGCATTGGCTGCTGCTGAACATGGAGACGCTAGGAGAGCCCTCGATCTGCTTCGTGTTGCTGGAGAACTCACTGAGAGAGACGGTGATGCAAAAGTTACCGAAGAGCATGTTCGTCGTGCTCAGAAAAAAATTGAAGAGGATAGAGTAGTACTTGTTTTGAAGACTCTTCCAATACATTCGAAACTTGTTTTATGCAGTATATACCTTATGAAACGCTCTAAAGTAAAGAACGCAATTACTGGAGATGTCTATGAAGTATATGTTGAGCTTTGCAATACATTGGGTCTAGAATTTTTGACTCAAAGACGTATCAGTGGTTTGATAAATGAATTAGATATTACTGGAATCTTGAATGCAAGAGTCGTAAGTTTGGGTAGATACGGTCGCACAAAAAAAATTCGCTTAGCAATATCTAACGTTGTTATTAAAAACGTATTTTCTAGTGACCCTTGGATGAACAAAATAATTGATTACGTTCCTAAATGTCTGTTAAATAAATAGTAATTATATTTCAAGCTATAGTCATCTTCTTTTGTTTTATATTTTTTAAATAATTACAAAAATGTCCTTAAGTTCTCATAAAACAAATTTTTTATATACATCTAGGTGATGACGTAAATTAAAATAGGTATATCATCGATTAGACGTATATGTTGAATATATCTACTTTCTTTAATGAAGATAATTTTTTATAAAAAATTATCTTAGTATAAAAAACTATATAATATGGCTAACGAAGTTGTTATTTTGAAAAGTCCATGGGGGTTATCTTTAACGTTTTTAAATTAAGAATAGGTGCTATGCCACACGTTGGGATGAGCCCCATTTTTTCTTGGAAGGGTGTTTGCGTTTGCCAAGACCCAGAATTAACAATTAATGTTCCTCTGTACGTTTCGTATCCGAATATGTGAACATGACCCGCATGAAATACATCTGGAACAGAATTAATAACTAGTAAATCTTGTTTGTCCGGAGCAATAGGCGTCTTACTACCATAAATCGGGGCTAAATGGCGTATTTTTAGATAATACTTCATTGCGGTTGATATCGTTTCTTCCAAATTTCTGTACATAACATCTGGAACTGAGCTAATCACGTCGTCTAAACTTCTTCCATGAAACAATAAAAACTCCACACTACTCAACCGAATAGTTGAGGGGTCACCGATCATGACAACTTTTCTTGTTTCATAAAGAGGTTCAGCATATTCCTTTTTTATTGCTGGTTGAGGTAACGCTTGCCTCGTAGCATCATGATTTCCAGGGATTAAAATCACGTCAATGTAATCAGGGATTTTTTGTATTAACTTAGCTGCAAAATCATATTGTTCGTAAATATCTGTTATCATGAGTTCTTTTTCTTGGTCTGGGAAAATGCCAACACCATCTACGATATCTCCTGCAACTATGATGTATTTCAATCTACTAGCTATTTCCCTCTGCCTGTAATTTCCTTCTTGTCCTTTCATCCATTTTAGAAATTTGTTAAAAGATTTCTCTTGAAAATATTTACTTCCAATATGTAAATCAGAAAGAAGTGCAGCATAAATCGTTTTTTTAGCTGTTTTTGGTATTCTCTCAGGGATGTCAGGATTAATAAAGTTCGTTGCTACAATTAAATCGTTCCGACTCCTCACGCCCTCTACACAAACGACTTGATCAAGAAGAATTCTTTTAGCCTTATCTCGAACAGTTATGTCTGCCCTAGATGAGATTAAAATCGTGACAACGTTTTTCAAATCTTCGATTTGCATAAATATTGTTTCTTTTCTCTCTCTAATTTCGGTGACTATACCAATTACTTTGACTTTTGTTTTTGATTTTGCGTTTAAGGCCTCTTTGATAGTTATTGCGTCCTTTGCGTCAAGTCGTTCTCGTAAAAGTCGTTCAATTCGTATAAATCGATCTTGAAAATAATTTAGGAAGTCATTTAAGTCGCCCGTTGATTCTATTGTTTTGGTTGGATCCGTCAAGATTTCTATTTCTGAAGGGAAGTCCTTTGAAAGAGGCTTGAAAGTATTCCCTATACTTTCAACCACTGTTAATGAATGATCATCAACTTCTTCGTAAAGGTCTTTAACGGTCTTTTCAATCATAATTCTAGTTATGAAGAGGGGATTCTCAGGCAATTTTTTAAGATTAACCAAGACTTTCTCCATGACCGTCTCAAGCTTATTCTCTTGAGCTAACTTTTGTAGAAGGACAAAGGATTCTCTGTCTAGTTGATATCCTGAAGTGAATGCACGATTGATAGCTTTCTTGAGACTGCTATTTACGGTTTGGCGGTCTTCCATGTCCAACTTTTACTCCAATTCAATTCGACTAATATGACGTATACTTTACTTTTATCCTTATAGAATTACTTCTTCTTTATTTAGCCTTATGAAAAACTTTTAATCTTTAAAGATTATTTGAAATCTATATTGATGATTAGACATGAATCTTCGTAAAGTCCAAGAAATCAGTGGCACTTACCTCATTTCCATTCCTATAGACTGGGCTAGAAGAAGCGGATTGACTAAGGGGTCAATCGTAGCAATTGTAGAACGAGAAGACGGTTGTATCACAGTGGATCCTCAATATAGTCTTGAAAATAACGTAGAAACCGCAACAATTCATCCCAACCGCTTTTTAGAACGGGAAATAACAGGGAAATACCTCCTAGGGTTTGACATCATTAAAATATCAGGAGAACCCCGTCTACTTCCAGAAATTTATGAAAGAGTAAGAACCAACGTCAGACGTTTAATAGGCCTAGAAATAGTTGAGGAAGACGCAAATAAAATTGTTTTACAATGCCTTCTAGAGCCGTCAGCCCTTCCTCCAGAGAGAATAATTCGTAGGGAACATCTACTAGCATCCAGCATGCACAGAGATGTTTTAACTTCTTTGAATGAAAGCAACGCTCCACTAGCCACGTCGATTATTGAAAGGGATGAAGAGGTAGATCGATTATATTTTCTTCTCGTACGTCTCCTCAGGATGATTGTTCTCAAACCTCACTTAAGCGTAAAACTGGGGCTTTCTATGATAGACTGTCTCGATTACAGGTTGATGGCAAATTATATTGAGGCCATTGCAGATTACTCTCAAGAAGTGGCCATGAACGTGATCCAGTTTTCAGGAACGTCTCTTCCCGAAAAGGTTATTCAGACACTTAACAAACTAGGGGAACTATCTTATAAAATGCATGAAGACGCGTTTAAAGCCTTTCTAGCAAAGGATTTACGACTTATAGAGAAAGTGTTGGAAAGAGAACAAACTTCTAAAAACATAATTCGTGAATTAGATGAATATTTATCAGGAAAGTCATTTGAAGTGATATCTTATGCATCCTCTGTAGCCGCTGCACTTACTAAGATTTGTGACTACAGTGTAGATCTCGCAGACCTAGTAATTCCATAATTCCATGCCCCCAATGTAATACATAATAAAATAAATTTAACGGATTTTTTTATATCCTCACCTTCATATTTTATATTATAATATAACATTACAATGTTTACGTGGAAAACACGGTCAAACATTGGAACGAAAGTTTTTTTGTGATAATTTTTGTGATAATAAAAGCATATCGACATAGTTTTTCTTTTTTTACCCTTATTTAATTTTAAGACTATTTCGGATAACTCGTTGTACGCGATAATTGAAGGTCACATAATCTTAGATATCGTATTGATCATTAGTATTTTTTTAGTGCTCTCGTATCTTTTGATTTAATAATACATTAATTAAAAAAAGGGATAACATAATTAACAAAAACCGTTATAGAAAAGATATTTATATTTTATATAGGTATCATTATAAAAATAATTTAATTATAGAAATAAAAATTAGAAGTCGTTTAGCTAAATAAAATATAAAAAATTACTGAAGTGAATTATTAATGACTAAACTGAAGATTTATGTCACACGAGATCAACCGGGAACAGCCCTGAATAACCTTGGAAAACTTTACGATATAAAAGTCAATCTTGAGGATAGACCAGTATCCAAAGATGAACTAATAACGCAAGCAAAAGGCGTGGCGGGTATAATTGCCTGTGTAGGTGATAGGATTGATGGCGAGGTGATGGACGCTAGCGGAGGCTCTCTAAAAGCCATCTGTAATGCCATCGTAGGTTACGACAACGTCGACATAAAGGCCGCCACAGAACGAGGGATTTATGTAACTAACACACCGGGCGTTCTAACTGAAACCGTAGCCGACCTTACGTTTGGTCTTATACTGGCGGTGTCTAGAAGAATAGCTGAAAGCGACCGATACATTAGATCTGGTAATTGGCGTGGATGGGGACCAAAACAATTCTTAGGTTTTGATGTCCATGGAAAGACTCTTGGTATTATAGGACTTGGAAGGATAGGTGTAGCAATTGCGAGGAGAGCACGTGGCTTTAATATGAACCTTCTATATTTTGATGTGAGAAGAAACACTGATATGGAGAAAGAATTGGGCTTGCAATTCACTGATGTGGAGAACGTATTAAAGAACTCCGATTTCGTTTCAGTTCATGTTCCGTTAATTCCTCAAACAAGGCATCTGATCGATAAAAAAGAATTAGAAATGATGAAAGAAACAGCGTTTCTGATAAACACTTCTCGAGGACCAGTAATTAATGAGAAGGCATTGGTTCAGGCTCTTAAAGATGGAAAAATTCGTGGAGCCGGATTAGACGTATGGGATCCTGAACCTCCTAGCGCGGATAATCCTTTGCTTAAAATGGATAACGTAGTGACATTACCACATATCGCCAGTGCGTCTGTTGAAACGAGAACTAAGATGATAGATATGGCAATTGAAAATCTTAATGCAATACTGGATGGTAAGATACCGCCCCACCTCATTAACAAAGACGTGATAAAAGTCAGACCCCCATCTTCATAGTAACCTCAACCCGTTTTTCATCCAAGCATTCATCGTAAGAAAAGGAGTAACAAAATCAATTAGTCAGTACTAAAAAACTTCATTTCTTCTTATATGCTTCATCTACAGTCTTGTGAAGAGGTAACGAAGAAAAGTTCACTCGTCATTTTAACGAGATCCAAGAACCGGTTGAACGCGACAATAACTACTTTTAAACGCGGAGTAAAGCCTTTAGTTTTAGAGGGTTCTGAAAGATTCT
Source organism: Candidatus Bathyarchaeota archaeon (assembly GCA_030671165.1). GTDB lineage: Archaea > Thermoproteota > Bathyarchaeia > RBG-16-48-13 > JAUWWH01. Next base: position 6,753 of record DAOVAG010000005.1, read on the forward strand.
ATATGAAAGGTTTTCAATTGGTTTTTCGTCATTTTTCCCTTTATTCTGTCTATTATCTGGTGAAGAAGATCCTCAAGGGGCATTCGTCGAATTCCCTTCATATGGAAAAGATATGCGTTGAATTCTCCTTTTTTAAAGGTAAATCGTAGTAAATGATGATCAAAATTCAATGGAATCTTTTTTTCGTTTTTTGTATAATGATACAATACTATGATTAACACATCTAAAACCTTGAATGCTTTTCTAGATTTAAGAGGCCTAACGAGTTCGGAAAAAGTTTCTACGTCCATGTACTTAAAATCTAACCCATCTGCAACACCCACTTCAAACGCAACCTCACCTTTGTGGGTGCCTGAGAGACTTGCTATACTGAGGACTTGCGGTACTGTGTACCCATTTAGGTCGCGAAGGACTTCAGCGATTATTCGTTGTAAACGAGTATTCGAAGTTTTATGCCTTATTTTTACGGTTCCGTGTATTATTATTGAAGGAAAATTCACGAATCTACCTAAAGAAGACATCGGTTGTTTTTTATTCTTGCTCATCTGTCGATAACATCCCCTCCTTCGTTTTTTCTACTTTAAATGGAGCGTTAATGATTTCCACAATTTCAGAAGTAATCAAAGTCTCCATTCCATCAGCTTCCATGGATTCTTCTTTAGAAGAGCAGAACACTTTCGTACAGGTCATAGTTTCTTCAACATATTTTCTGTAAATATTTGGTCAACACACGGTAATCCCGTGACGGCATACAATTTGTCATTCTTTATTTTGTTCGTTTTAGGTCGGTGCCTAATTTCCACGTTTTCCTGACCGTTCTTCAGTAACTGTTTCGCTGCTGTGACTAGAACTAGGTAAGTATCATTGTACTCTAGGGTTTGGACGAAGGATATGTTGCCTTGGACGAGGGCGAAGAGAGCGCTATTGAGAGATTCTGGGGTGATTCTACGGAATTTTCTGAGAAATTCCATGTATTCCTCAATTAAAAGGAACGATTTAAGGCAAGTCCACTTCATTCTGATTAGCTTGTCAAACAGAAATCTCTGGTTTAAGGTTCCAACCAGATTATAAGAGTTTTTCTCCGTCACCACATCTTCTCCAAGGAGGGAAACCTCCGACGTTAAGAGTTTTTAATCATATCTCAGCTCCAAGCCTATTCAATAGAATTATAATGTTTTTCCTTTCTTGTTAGCTACTTATCTTAAATCAACAGAGATATGGGCCTATTTTCGACGTCATTCGAGAACAAGGACGCCAAAGACAGTCCTTCTTCTACTTTATATCCCTTCATTTTCTTAGATTGCCGCACACCTAGACCTGTTGCCTTTTCTTTACTTTTTCCAACACATCAAGCCACATTGCTAGCATTCTACCATACGCTTCCATCTTTAAAACGTCCTTTTCTCCTCTCACACGTTCACTGATTTCTTGAAGGACATACAACACCGTAGTTTCTACAGAACTAAGAAGTTCTGATCGAGAGAAATCGGGGATTTTTTCTCCTGCTTTCACGATTACAACACGTTTATCGCATTTTGGACAACGGATTTCATCTTGAAGTTTGAAGAGAGGAGAACCACATTGGGGACAGTGCTCAAAGAGCATGGTAGCTCCAGACTTTAACATATCAGCCATACGCTTAATGGATTCCTTGTCGCCACTCATCGTAATTTCACTAGTTACTAAGATAAGAATAATATAACTAAAGCCTTTCCGAAAGAATAAACACGATCAACTCATTAGTAATGGTCCTTTAGCTCGAGGTAAAGGTTTCGAGGAAAGTACGTTGAAAGGAAATCGTAGGCGTTAAATCAATAATCGACACACGGTTTTATTTACAATAATAAACGGTGTTAAAGAATTAAACGGGCCTTCGTGTAACTTCTATGGCTCTTTAATAGATAAATACGTATGTATTTTTTTCGCCTGTATTTACTGACGTCTATCATATTATCAGTATCTAGTGGCTTGGAGGAGAGAGTAGAAAAAACATCACTCTTTAATTACTTCAAGCATCGAAACGATGTTCCATATTCGGGTTCTTGAGTAGGGCGGCATGTTCGGGTCTTGACTGATATCATCCAAAATGTTTATCGCTTGAGCAGCTCGAACCGCTTGGCTTTGATCACTGATCTCTAACATCTTACAGGCATCATTAGCTGCTCGTCTTATGTTCCTTGGAGTAGTTCTATCTTCGCCAATGAGGGATAAAATTGATTTTGCTTGATTTATTCTTTCGTCGTAGTCTTGATTTTTACGTTTTTGAGGCATATACAACAACCCTTTCCAATATGTAATGGTGCTTAGTCTAAATACAACTCAAGGGAAGTTAAATAAGGGTTTTGTGGCAACCCCTCTGTTTACCTGTTGTTATGATTAACCCTAAGTTTTTTGAGTATGTTATTGCAGAGAAGCAGATTAGATGTGGCGAGAATGGACGCGGTAGAGGGACCTTTTAGCGCTATGTTAAGGGGGAGTCCAGAAAACGTTACACTTTGACCTCCTGCTTCTGCTAATATTAACTTAGCCGCAGCTAAATCCGTTGCTCTAGCTGCCCCCCGCAAGTCGATGAAAGCGTCTAAAGCGCCAGAGGCTATATAACACAGCTCCAATGCAGTGGATCCTAAGACACGTATTTTTTTAGAATTGGCTAGAATTGGAGTGAGTCTTCGTATTTGTTTTTCCCGATCGCATTGATAGCCTAACTCAAAACTTATCATGGCGTTTCGAAGGGTGGTGACCGATGACGTTTTCAATCTTTTCTTATCTTGGAAGGCGCCTCTTCCTTTCTCTGCGAGAAATATCGTGTTCCTCGAAAAATCCATTACGAGACCCATTTGAACATCCTTTAGATGAGGGCCTTCTGCGAAGGCTAGGGACGTTGCGACGAAGGGAAGACCATGAACAGCGTTTGTGGTTCCGTCAATTCCATCAATGATGACATAACCACTACTTTCCCCTTCCCCAAGCCTTTTAATACCACATTCCTCGCTCACAAGAACACAGGACACCCCCCTGTCTTCTAAGGTCTTTATGACGATTTCTTCGGCGAGAACGTCAATCATCTTGGAGACGTCTCCTCCAGCACCTCTTCCCAAAGTCTTTCCCCCCTTTTCAGAACCAAACAGCGGCTTAACCTTTTCACAGATTTCCCAAGCCGCACACTCAAACAGGCGAAGCCAATCTATCACACGAAATCCCTCTAAAAAATAAACTCTACTTGCAACTTATTTAAGGAACACCCACACTGAACATAATGTGACAAAACATGAGGGCTTATCACCTCGTAAAAAACGTGTAAAAAAAATAAAATTGAGGGTATTTAACACAATCGCGTTGCAGGGGTCTCCCAGTCTGGTCAAAGGAGCAGGGCTCAGGACCCTGTCGCGTAGGCGTTCGTGGGTTCGAATCCCACCCCCTGCACCAGAACATTTTAACATAAAGGTCTAACATTAACGTAGTACCCTCTTAGCTTTAAATGAAGAAAACTTTTCTGTTCTCAGGGTTCAACCTATTAGCTGATGATTCAAGTATTTTTTGATTAAAATACTCAGAAAAAACACCCCTTTATAAATTGATGTTAAAGAATTCTGTCGCATTGTGTGTCGTCTGGTAATCCACAGCTTCTAAATCCAATTTTTTTATCTCGGCAATTTTCTCTGCCACAAGGCGGATTGCAGTAGGATTGTTTCGTACGACGTTTTTAGGCTTTATGTTCCCATCTTCGCCTATTCCAAGCCAGGGAGAATCTGTTTCCAGCATAATCTGTTCAAGTGGACAGTCGCGAACAACCTTTTTCACGGTTTTGCTCCTCAGAAGTAGTGTATTCACGGAAATAAGCCAACCGTTCTCAATCACGCGGTTCAATAAGGAACGATTAGTAAACATATGCATTTGTACTGCTCTTGCTTTCTGTTCTTCTAAGACGTTAATTACGTCCTCCGTAGCTTTACGGCTATGTACGACCAACGGTAGCTGGAGTTGCTCAGCCAACGCTATTAATCTTAAAAATAATTGTTTTTGTTTCTCCTGTTCCTTAGGGTCCGTTATCCAATTGTAGTCGAGACCGGTTTCGCCAATCGCCACGAGACTCTTTTTTTGTAGTCGTATAGCCTCTAGGTACTCCTCGAGATTTCTATCATTGACTTCCTTTACATATCTTGGGTGCAGGCTTGCACACGCAAAAATAAAGCCTTGGTTTTCTCTAACAAGTTGCATAGTTACATCAAAATTCTCAGGGTTAGCACAGCAGGTGACTACAGCATTTAAATGGTGTTTACATTTTTTGATTATTCGGTCTCGATCTATATTGTAATCAGGTTGCCCAAGATGGCAATGTGTGTCGATCATAGCTTTACTCCCTTTAATTTACCTTATAAACTTGAAGCAAGCTACTTTCTAACGTTTTGTTTATGAAGCTAATCAGCTAACAGGTAACGCCAGTCAAAGTCTTCCGATTTTGGTTTCCTTTCCTAGCTTGAGAGTCTACGCATTAAAACTCCAATGCTTACGACGCTTACACTAACGATGGAAACAATCAGGAATTTTGCTAGAGACGAGAGGTCTGTTAAACTCAAAAGTAGGACACCAATGCCCTCAAGAAAGCCGGTTATAATTCTCAACCGGTTAGTGCTTTCTCTAAGACCAACGACCTGCGTCATCCAATCGACAACAGCTGGGAGGGCAAACATAATGGCGAGGATAAATCCAGTTTTGATTGGAATAACAATGCTTGAAAAGGACATAAAAAGGGGCGTCGACAAGCTTTTAAAAAAAATAAACCCTAAGACGACACCGGAACATCGTGCACAAAGTCGTAGTTTTTTTCCAAAGGCATGGATTGTAAACCAATGGCTGTGAGCAAGCAATGGTTCCCAACGAAGCAAAACCGTGTTCAACCTTATCCTAATGTCGCACCGCAATAGGGGCAGGTCTTGAAGTCCGGTCTCATATCTTTACCACAGGATGGGCAGACCTTTGTATTCGAACTCAGAATCTTAACGGGCATCTTTGCCTTGAAGTTCTGTACCAAAGACCTCGCGTTTCCTTGATAGGTTGCTTTGATTGTTGTTCCGCCTTCTTCTACTTCTGTTAACTCAAAAGACAGGTTTCCAGCTTGGTCGTCTTTCAATCTATAGAGTCTAGGGGAAACATCTTGGTCGACAACGAAATTTTGAGGAGTTCTACGGGAAAGGAACGAAAGACGACTTTTCGTTCTTTTTACTGCCATTTTATCACGCCAATCATCTGTTTCCTTGACGATTGCGTCGTAGGCTTCCTGTATTCCATAAGTTACATACCATGAATCCGATTCAGTAGTCGGTTCAGACCGACCTCCTCCACCTTGACCGCGCATCATCATCGGTAGCATACAACACAGTAATAGAGGCAAGAGCGATCCAAGGTCACCCAAACCTGCCATATCAGCAACCCCCCTGATCTTGACCGCGAATCATCATCGGTAGCATACAACACACTGACAGAGGCAAAGGCGAGACAAGCCTAAACAAAACTGCAACGTTAAATGACAATATTTCAAGGCCTCTCATAAAATCAACAACGAAACGTAATAGTAATATTCTCCTATTTTAAGCTTTCATCTAAAAAAACAGAATAAAAAGAGAGGTCTTTATCGCCATTATCCGAACACTTTTATTGATTTGAAGGTTTTATGCTTTAGTAGAAGTATATTTATCACATCTGTTCCGTAAAATCTTACTTTAGATTGAATGTGACACATCAAAATAAGAAAAATCTATCTTTCAGTTAGCTTAGTTATCAACGGAATATTTTTCGAGCATGGTAGTTCTCCCTAACTTTTTGTGCCGTCATCCATTTATGACAGAACGGGCATTGAACGAGGGCGTTTTCTTGGAGGAGAAAGAGGTCTGAAACGAATTCAAGTTTACAGTGGGGACATTCTAGCGACTGATTAGGATTGATATGTATGGATAAAATCACAGCTACCATTACGCCGATTAGGATGACAAAGACGATAACGATGGGAAACATGGTTTCATTTAGAGTGAGAGGCATACTAATTTAAGAGTTCTTCTTTTATCCTAAGCTTGCTTGAAGCAGACTTTTCACGATTCTCTTTGGTATACACAAGGAGTACGTCTACACAGGTTATTTTGTAATGGAGGTCTGTCTTAATACTGTAACAGCAGTCTAGAGGTTCGCTTTGAATTAGTAGATAAATTAGACTCGGCTGGTAGTGTGTAAATTCAATCCAGAGAGAAACATGTATAACGGGTTACGGAACTTTTTTTACAGCGGTTATGAAAGCTTTCGGTCACGAGGTCGATAACGACTAAGTACACCCTAGCTAGAGAGACATTTTCGCGTTAATATATGGCTTAATGTCTATGAAGTTTAGGAACGCAGGATACTTTTTCCCGCGTAGGTGGCTTTTGACGCAAGCTGAGCTTCTATTTTAAGGAGCCTATTGTATTTGACTATTCGTTCTCCCCTCGCAACAGCACCCGTTTTAATTTGCCCTGCGTTTAATGCAACTGCAATATCTGCGATATAAGTATCGGTGGTTTCACCTGAGCGATGGCTGACGATGACGCCATATCCGTTTTTTTGGGCCAATTGGGCGGCGTCAAGAGCCTCAGTAAGTGTTCCAATTTGGTTTACTTTGAGGAGAACGGCGTTAGCTATACCATTTTCGATGCCTCTTCTCAGGCGTTCCACGTTAGTAACGAAGAAATCATCACCAACAATCTGTACATTCTCTCCAAGCTCCTGTGTTATGGCAGCAAAGCCTTTAACGTCATCTTCGTGAAAGGGATCCTCAATAGAAACAAGAGGGTAAGCCTCAACAAGATCTTTATAGAAGTTGACGAGGGCGTCAGTGGTGTAAACCTTGTTATCAATAGAATACGTTTCATTCTTGGCGTTGTAGAAACCGTTAGCAGCAGCGTCTAACGCGAGGTACACATCTTCTCCAGGTGCGTAACCGGCTTTGTTGATGGCTTTAAGGATGGCATCTAAGGCTTCATCGGTCTTATTCATAGAAGGAGCAAAGCCTCCTTCATCTCCCAAATTGATTGCTGAAGAACCGTATTGCTCTCGTAAAACAGTCTTAAGAGCATGATAGACTTCAACTCCAACTCGAAGTGCGTCTGAGAAGGTTTCTGCTCCAAGAGGTAGAATTAAGAATTCTTGGACGCTCAATTTGTTTCCAGCGTGAAGCCCGCCGTTTATCACGTTAATCAGAGGAACGGGTAGAACTTTTGCCTCTTCTCCTCCCAAATATTTGTAGAGAGATATACCCATAGTATTAGAGGCTGCTTTGGCTACCGCCAACGAAACACCGAGTATGGCGTTTGCCCCGAGATTCGACTTATTCTCGGTGGCGTCGAGGTCAATCATCAGTTTGTCGATGTTCATTTGCTGGGTCACGTTTTTTCCAACGAGTTCAGGTGCGATGACGTCTCTGATGTTATTCACGGCGGTTTGGACACCTTTACCATGATATCTTAATTTATCGCCGTCTCTGAGTTCAAGGGCTTCGTGGACGCCAGTTGAGGCACCGGATGGAACGCTTGCTATTCCACAGCAGTGTCGCGTGTGTACCTCGACTTCTATCGTGGGGTTTCCCCGTGAATCCAAGATTTCCCGTGGATAAATAGCGGTGATTTCAAGGATTTCTTCAAAAGAGTTTTTCATTGAATTTGCCCCTGTTCGTTCTGACTTGGTTTACATCAGATACCTCTTTCATATTTAAATGACGTTGATTCGTTTCAGAGCTTCGTTGGAGAATCGGGAGCCTTCATTTTTCACGGAAGTTAGGAAAAATAAATAGGTTGAATGAACTGAGCTTCGTTATCAGGGTACTATCTTTCTTTTTTTATTTCATTCATACGAATAATTCGTGTTCGCCTCAACACTGCAACTTTTTCTTAGGGAGGATATGTGAGATTCTAAGGATTTAATTTAAATCTAAAATCGACAGTTAAAAGCGTTATTTAACCGTGTTTTGTATCTCTTGTGAAGATAATTATCTTCTGGAAGCTGAGTGTTCTTAAAGTTCACGTGTTGTTCTCGTTAAAAACAAGTGTTTAAATGTTACCAATAAGTAATTAAAGGTATCCAATGGAAACTGAGTGGGACATATGGGGCTAAAACTCATTATTGAAGATGACGGTAAAGTTCTTTTAGAGATTCCTCTGTCTCCCAGTGACTGGAAACGACGGGAGTTGATGAGAGAAGTAGATCAACTTCGGAGAGAAGTTAAACGTAACGTGAAGTTTTATGAGGCCTTCACGAACGCTAACAGGATTCGTATGCTCCACCGTTTATTAGAACATGAGCGTCACACGATGAAGTTTAAGGAGTTCATGACTGATTTGGGCTTGAACCCGAAGATTATACGGGAGAACGCTGTCAAGCTCCAGAAAATCGGTTTCGTTGACTCGCCTAGTAGAGGAGAATATCGGCTTTCGAAGCGAGGGCAGCTCTGTTTCATGATGACATTAGTTGCCATGCGACGGACACTGCAGGTGATACGGGAGGAATATCCTGAATGATGGAAATAGATTTTGATGATGTAACTCTGGACGGAGATCCAGAACCAATGAAGACACAGATGATTCCATGGGAAGATTGTGATAAACACGAAGAATACGCGAACCAACTGGATCGAAGTCAAAACTTTCGCGAGGTTTTTACCCTAGTAAAAAAATCGGTGAAGGAGGCTCTGAACCACGAACGAACCGGTCTCCTCCTATATCTCCGCGACATGCCTTTGAAAGTCGGCGCTTACCATCAACTGGGAACCAACGGCATTATCCTGAATCGAGTACTCTTAGAACAAGTAATTCAGACGACGGCCTCACGAATAGAGGTCAATGCCTTCATTTACTATATCCTTCTCCATGAATATTTACACACTCTTGGCTACATCGATGAGCGACGGGTGAGAGAACTGACCTACGTTGTCGCCGAGGAAACCTTCGGTCCCACCCACGTGGCAACAAAAATGGCGGTTGAGGGACCTTGGTCTTTCATCAAAATCAATCCCTTCTACATGCCCCGCTCTCATGAACGAGGGATCGAGATTGTGAGGGAATTCGAGGATCCGTCGTCCAAGTATATCTCCTAGACTCGTTTTTTGTTCTTTAGCGGAGAAGGACCCTTCTTTTTAGTATCAAGTAGAAAAGGAGGAGAAAAGCTACAGCGGAGTAGGTGATGAGGCCGAGATTAAAGAGCAGACCCTGTTGATTTGGATTGAAGCCGAAGAAGCCGATGGACGAGTAGAGCGTTGAAACGCCTATCGCGACGGTGATGGGGGCGAGAGCTATTGCGGACCAGAAAAACTCGGGGCGTCGTGTAAACAGTCCAACGCCTACG
>DAOVAG010000001.1 GCA_030671165.1 Candidatus Bathyarchaeota archaeon
TCTACTGTCCAACAATTAAGGATAAGATTTCTGATTCAAAGATACAAGAAGGTGTGAACTCAATCCCAGAAATTGTGATTAATGGAATTTCCCTCCGCAGTGTAAAGAGGGCTATGAAAGAAGCTATTTTTAGTGTGAAAGATATGAAAGGCGTAGTAAAGATCACAGCAGGAAACTATGGTGGGAAACTTGGAAAATATAAAATCTTCCTCAGAGAGTTGTTCTCATGAAAATGGATGTTATCGGCTTTGGTGCCTTAAATGTTGACAAACTATACAGAGTCAAGAGGATAGCGGGAGCTGGAGAAGAGAGCTTCATAACGTGTTATGGTGAAACACCTGGTGGATCAGCTGCGAATACAATAGTAGGATTAGCTAGGTTGGGGATTAAAGTAGGTTATATTGGAAAGCTTGCCAATGATAGAGAGGGAGAGATACAGTTAAAGAGCTTAAGGGAAGAAAAAATTGATATTACAAATGTGATAATTTCGGAAAAAGGAAAAAGCGGTACAGTGATGGGGTTCGTTGACGAACACGGAGAAAGAGCCCTCTATGTCAATCCTGGAGTTAATGATACTATAAAATTTAATGAGATCGATGAAGCCTATATTAAAAACACAAAATTTCTACATTTCACATCTTTTGTAGGTAAAAAACCTTTCAATGTTCAGAAAAAAATCATAAAAACCTTATCAGAGGTCAAGTTAAGCTTCGATCCAGGAGAACTATACATGAGAAAAGGTTTCACCTCTTTGAAACCAATCATTAAGAAAAGTTATGTATTATTCCCAAACGAACGCGAATTAAAAATGCTCACCGGTAAAGATTTTGAAATGGGTGCAAAATTTTTACTCAAGAATGGTGCCCAACTTGTCGCAGTAAAGTTGGGTAAAAAAGGGTGTTATGTCACCGACGGTAAAGAGAAGTATCTTATTGATGCATATAATGTTAAGGTAGTAGATACAACTGGAGCAGGTGACGCTTATTGTGCAGGTTTCCTCTATGGTCAAGTAATGGGCAAGGATCTGTACACTTGTGGAAAGTTAGGGAATTTCATCGCATCATGTAAGATCCAGAAAAAAGGTTCAAGAGAAGGGTTACCAACACGTTCAGCTTTAAGAGAAACATAACAAGGAAGAAACTAAAAAAATGTTTCTAATCTCTTTTATGTAGAATCGTAAAAATCGATAGCTGCTCCAACACCTGAATTCGATTTATGATAGCCTTCTTTTCTTAAGGTTCGCTCTAATGCTTCTAAAAGTAGTATGACATTCTTCTCAGTAGAGTTTCGTCCCATCAATCCAACTCTCCAAATCTTACCTTTCAACATTCCAAGACCTCCACCAATCTCCAGATTAAAACAATCGAATAACATCCGTCTAACATTGACATCTGTTATACCTTTAGGAATCACAACAGTGTTTAGACTTGGAAGACGATAATTCTCTTGAGCGTGCATTTCTAACCCCATCGCCTCTATGCCTTTAATAAAAGCTTGACTGTTTCTACTGTGCCTAATTAAGCGATTTTCAATACCTTCCTCATGAATTATCCTTAAAGCCTCTCTTAAAGCGTATGTCATTGAGATTGGTCCCGTATGGTGGTAAACCCTCTCCTCAGTCCAATATTTATTAATCAATTGGAGATCCAAATAAAAGCTCTGAATCTTGGTCTTTCTATTCTGAATAGCATAGAGGGCATTATTGCTTAAGGTAATAGGAGCCAATCCAGGTGGGCAGTTCAAACATTTCTGTGTTCCACTATAACAAATATCTATACCCCAAGCGTCTATATCTAATTTGCATCCTCCAAGAGACGTTACTGCGTCAACAATTAACAAGGCATCATAACTTTTAGCTAGCTTTGATAGTTCTTTTATTGGTTGTTGTATACCTGTAGAGGTTTCTCCATGTACAATAGCAATAGCTTTAGCATTACTCTCTTTCAATGCTTCCTCAACAGATTCATTAGTGATAATTTTTCCCCATCCTGCATCTATCCTGATAGGTATTCCACCGATTCTCAAGACAAGTTCGTTCATTCGTTCTCCAAAGAATCCGTTAACACAAACAAGCACTTCATCTCCAATCTCAATAACATTACAGAGAGCGGCTTCCATTCCAGCCATACCTGACCCTGGAATTGGAAAAGTGAACTCATTCTTCGTCTTGAAAACGTATTTTAAAAGATCCTTAGTTTCATCCATGACTTTTAAATAAAAAGGGTCCATATATCCCACTAGTGGAGAAGATAAGGCTTTCAACACTCGTGGATTGACATTACTAGGTCCAGGTCCTAGTAAAAGTCGTTCGGGTGGATTTAGTTCATTAAAATGCATATAGATCACTAAATATAATCCAAAATTATGAATATTAATACTTTTTCATATTCACATCTATCTTTCGTTAAAAGAACGACTATTAAATTGAATCGGCTTTTTTTATTAAAACTTTAATCTAGGTTATCTGGCGAAATATGAAAATAATGGAAAAATACAAACATAAAAGTTTAGGAGAGATTCAAAGTGCTCATAGCAGCTTTTACTGGAATCGATCCAATCACCTTAAGGTGATATCTATTAGCCGTTCCACCACTACTCTGAAGAGTAATGATCCGTTTAGTTTTAAAAGATGCTACCCTAGCTTCTATAACTGTTCCAAACCCAATCAGAAGATTAATATTTGCTGAATAAGGCGTGATTAGAGCCAGTGAGTATCACTATACAACGTGCTTAGAATAATTCTTTTTGTCACGAGGGATAATACAAGTGACGAACCATCCTTATCCTTAGCACTCTCACTTGCTACCTCTATAACACCGCATAAACATCAAGTTATGAGAATTACCCTCCACGAAGCGTTATTTCCTTTCCTATTAATGAGGATGTCTCATAGATTTGTTAAATGCTTTAATTTCTACCATATCCAATTACAAAGATTAGTTTGACAAGCAATTCTGAAGACCTATAACATCCCGTCCAAGCTCTAATAATTATATACTTACATCAAGAGATAGATGAATTTATTAAATATAATATTCTGAACCAATCTAAAAAATCTTAATAATTTGTTGATGCTTGTAAGGTTTTATAAACTACATTTACTTGAAAAAATTCTTATGAATGAAAAACATCCCTTTTGTTAAGTAAATGAAATAGAGAAATTGTTTAAAGACATACAAGGTTTAGGTCATTCTTTATGGTAAATATTAAACGGACAGGAATGGACAAAAAAGGAATGTTATCCCTTCAAGATTTGATTAATTTCGCTAAACAAAATCCAAAAAGCAATGAAATTGGTGCTATCGCAACTTTTACAGGAGTAGTAAGAGGGTATACTCATGAGGGGGATATTGTACAGAAACTTGAGCTGGAAGCTTACGAAGAAGTAGCAGAACATGCTTTACAAACTATATCTGATGAGCTTAGAAGAAAACCAGGAATAGTGGACGTTCTGATACATCACTTAATTGGAACATTTACAATAGGGGAAGAAATGGTTTATGTAGTGGTTACAGGAAAATCGAGGAAAGTAGTTTTTTCAACATTAATAAAGGCTGTAGAGAGATACAAACATGAGGTTCCAGTGTGGAAGAAGGAATATTTGAAAGATGGAAAGAACTATTGGATTTCAGAGAAATAATGTACTCTAAAATCTATACTGAATCATCGATCTATAAAATTTAGTTTAAGAATAAAACTTGATATTAAAAGCAAACCTTGAATGGAATAGATATGGGTGAATTACGAGTAATCGGAAAGTCATCAACGGTGATGGTGGGAGATAACGTTAAGGGAGATTTACGGATTATTTGGAAGAATAATAATGTAGAAGAAGTATTTTTTGCAAAGAAGATTTTCAATGAATACATACATCAAGGTTGGATTGCAATTGGTGAGATAGCGGGTAAGAAAAAACAAATTTTCATCTTTGATCCAAATCTTGAAAAAATTATTCTCGCACCGTTAATGGTAGGTGGATAGAATTAATCTTTGTAAGAGAAGAGAATGAAGGGATAATATCATCAGTCCGTTTGATTGAAAGTAAGTATCAGTTTGAAAAGATTATGTAGCATAAGGGTTTCGAAGTGGTGAAAAAATAGTAAGTTAGAAAAAGAAGCTATGGTAATAGATAGACATAATTATGTTAATAATATTTATATTAAATAATGTTTTTGATGTTATCTAGTGTATTATGTGAAGAGTGTTGTGGTGTACTCGGATATAATAAGATAGAAAGCTTGAGTGAAAGAATAGATATATTAATGGCTCGACTTTGTCGCTCTTGCATAATGGATGACTATGGTTGCCTCAATAATAAACCTAAGTTCATAAAATTAAAAGAAGGCTTAATTTATATCACTCCCCGACCTAAAAGGACGCCGCATATGGAGAAACAAAATGAGGATTAACATGGCGAGTAATTATGAAACTTGATACAATTCTTGTCTTAGATTTGGGTGGGCAATACTGTCACCTTATAGCTAGAAGAATACGAGAACAGCAAGTATACTCCGAAATAATTCAATGTAACGTAACACCAAAAGAAATTGAAACGTTAAATAAAAAGATGAATGTAAAAGGACTGGTCCTATCTGGGGGACCATCTAGTGTTTACATGAAAAATTCGCCAAAAATTGATTCACGAATATTAGATTTGAATATTCCCATTCTAGGGTTATGTTATGGTCATCAATTAATAGCTTATCTTTCACATGGAAGGGTAAATAGAGGAAAAAAGCGGGAATATGGTATAACATATGTTACTTTGGATAAGCCAGTAGGGGTATTAAAGAACTTAAATCAGAGAGAAAAAGTTTGGATGAGTCATGAGGACATGGTTTTTGAGCTTCCTGAAGAATATGAAATATTAGCTCATTCGGATAGTTGTCCAATTGCGGCTTATCGGCACAAGAAAAGACAAATCTATGGTCTACAATGGCATCCAGAAGTTATCCACACGGATAATGGTACACAGATATTAAAAAATTACATCTTCGATATATGTAATTGTCAGGCAAATTGGAAAACAGAAGAATTCGTCGAAAAGACGATAAAAGAAATAAAAGAAATAATTGGTAACAAGAAGGCTATTTCTGCATTAAGTGGAGGAATTGATTCAAGTTTAGCTACTCTTTTAGCATCAAAGGCAATAGGAAAAAATGTGAACGCGGTTTTTGTTGACCATGGTTTTATGCGTGAAGGAGAAGTGGATTTCGTAAAAGAGGTATTTAAAGAACTCAATGTAAAATTAACTCTGATTAATGCAAAAAAACGATTTTTTAAAGCATTGAGAGGGATTGGAGACCCTGAAAATAAAAGAATAATTATTGGGCGTGAATTCATAGCGGTTTTTGAAGAAGTCGCCAGGAATATTAAGGCGGAGTATTTGATACAGGGAACAATTTATCCTGACAGAATCGAATCTGGAATTAGAAATAACTCAGAAAAGATTAAGACTCACCACAACGTGGCTGGTATACCCTCAAAGATTGATTTCAAAGGAATAGTTGAACCTTTAAAGGATTTATACAAAGATGAAGTCAGAAAAATCGCTGAGACTTTAGAGTTACCTCGAAAAATTGTTTGGAGACAACCCTTTCCCGGTCCAGGTTTAGCAGTAAGAGTAACCGGTGAAGTAACAGAAGAAAAAGTCGACCTTGTTAGGAAAGCGGATAAAATTGTTGAAGAAGAGATAGATAAAAGCGGAATTAAAAGAAAGTTATGGCAGTACTTTGCTGTTTTAATTGACACAAAATCTACTGGGGTGAAGGGAGATTCTAGAGCATATGGATATACCGTTGCAATAAGAGCAGTTGAAAGTAAAGAAGCCATGACAGCTAGCTTTGCAAAGATCGAATATGATGTCCTAGAGATAATGTCTACAAGAATAACTAATGAACTGCCATCCGTTACCAGAGTCGTATTCGATATAACCCATAAACCTCCGGCAACAATCGAATGGGAATAGAAAGATAGCTAAAAAGGGGGATGGAGATATCACCGTCAAAATAGTGATAATTAACTACAAGATGGGAAATGTTAGAAGTGTATACAACGCTTTGAAATATTCAGGAGCAAAACCAGTGATTGCAAATTATCCATCTGAAGTAAAAGGGGATAAAATCATAATTCCAGGAGTTGGCGCATTCGGAGAAGGAATGAAAAATTTGAATCCTTTCATACCTAAAATACGGCAGTTTGTAGCCACAAATACGCCCATATTAGGAATATGTTTAGGTTTACAGATGTTTTTCGAAGAGTCTGAAGAAGCACCAAAAGTAGAAGGATTAAGATTACTCAAAGGAAAGATTATAAAAATTAGGACAAAGCTGAAGTTACCTCAGATCGGATGGAATTATTTGAAGATTAGAAAAGAAAATTGTCCCTTGTTTAAAGATATTGATAACGGATATGTTTACTTTGTACATTCTTATCATGCGCTTCCAGAAGAGGATATAGTAGTGGCTACAACGGACCATGGTACTGAAATAAATGCAAGTATATGGAAGAACCAACTTTTTGGAACGCAATTCCATCTAGAGAAAAGTGGAAGAATGGGTTTACAAATTTTGAAAAATTTTGTGGAGTTATAAAAATGCTTTGTCGAAGAATTATTCCCTGTCTTGATTGTGACCTCGCTTTTACAGAAGGAAGAGTAGTTAAAGGAGTTGAATTTAAAAAAATCAAATATGCAGGAATTCCTTGGGAACTGGCAACAAAATATTATGAAGATGGTGCCGACGAGATAGTTTTACTCGATATAACAGCAAGCCAAGAAAAAAGAGAAACTATGATACATGTAATAGAAAAAACATCAGAGAACGTTTTTGTTCCACTAACTGTAGGTGGGGGTATCAGAACAATTAAAGATGCGAGGAAAGCATTCAATGCAGGTGCTGACAAAGTATCAATAAACACAGCAGGTATAGAAAAACCAAATACCATAAATAAAATTACAAAATATTTTGGAAGTCAAGCATGTGTGGTTGCAATCGACGCAAAACGAAGATATATAACAGAAATTGAAGACACTACTGATAAAATTATTGTAGAAACTCCAGAAGGCCCTTGCTGGTTTGAATGTTCCATATACGGAGGTAGAAAATTTACCGGTATAGATGCGGTTAGATGGGCAATGGAAGTAGAAGAGAGGGGGGCTGGAGAAATTTTACTCACAAGTATGGATAGAGATGGAGTAAAAGAAGGGTATGACATACCTTTAACACAGACAATAAATGAAATAGTGAATTTACCGGTGATAGCTTCTGGTGGGTGTGGAACCCAAGAACACATATTAGAAATATTTCAAAAAACAAAGACTAGCGCTGCTTTAGCAGCTAGCATTTTTCACTATGAAACGTATAGTATAAAAGAAATTAAAGAATACCTTAGGAAAAGAGGAATTGCACTAAGATCATAATAGAATACATATAACTTCAAAAATTACTTTGGTGTGAGTATTTTCAATTAATATAAGCTTTGAATTATTTTTTTAAATGAGAGCATATAGGACATTCAGGATTTTTTTCTACAGGAATAATTGTAAAACTCATGCTTTCAAGATCGAAAAGTAACATTTTTTTTGTCAATGTCTCTCCAAAGCCTACTATGAGCTTAATGGTCTCCATAACTTGAAGCAAAGCAAATATTGCGGGGGTTACACCTAGAACAGGAAAATTGGAAACTTCTTTTGGTGTTTCAGGTAATAGACAAAGGAGACATGGAGTTTTCCCAGGGATTATTGTCATAATTTGGCCATATAAACCAGATACGCCGGCGTGAATAATTGGTATTTCCCTCTTCACACATTCCGCATTTATGATAAATCGTGTCTTCCAATTGTCTAGTGCATCCACGATAATGTCCGTATCTTGTAAAAGTTCACCTATGTTTTCTTCCGTAATTTCTATTACAAGAGAATGGACTTCAATTTCCGGGTTTAAGGCTCTCAACTTTTCAGCTACAACCTCTGCTTTAGAACAACCAATATCACGCTGCCAACCCAAGACCTGCCGGTTAAGGTTACTTAGTTCAAATTTGTCTTTATCAATAATAGTGAGCTTACCTACACCCGCGGCTGCAAGGTAGAGTGATGCTGGACAACCCAACCCACCCGCACCTGCGACTATAACTTTAGCCGATTTCAATCTTTTTTGGCCATCTTTTCCAAAATCAGGAAGCATAATTTGTCGATTATATCGATCTAACTCATTTTTTGAGAGAAGATTATGTGTTCTTTTCATTGGATGTTCACCAGTAGTAAAATTACATTATTTCTAGTTATAAAAATCTTAAAGGATTGTTTAGAACAAGAATTATGGCTCAATTGTCGAACCACCACTTACAGGAGGAATAATGGCAATTTCATCGTGTTCTTTTAACAGTGTCTTGAAACCATGTAGAGTAGTTATGTTTGCCCAGTTGACAAGAAATTGGAGATAGGGTTTTATCTGTCCGTTCTGATTATACACATAACTTTTGAATTGGGGGCCATATTTGTTTGATATGAGAGAGAGCAATTCCTCAACTGTAGTGGTATGTGGAACCTCTATCTCTTCTTTGTTTTTCTGAGCTATTTCTTTAAGTATTGTGAAGAATCGCATTGTAACTTTCATTTTCTCTCTTCCCAAGATTATTATTTAACATTCAATAAAAAATGCAATATAAGGCTTTAAAGTATAATGCTATAGCAAGTACTTATTCAAACTTTGAAGTGAATCCTATTGTTCGTTAATCGGAAGACTATCCCCCGCCGCTGAATAATGGCATGAAAGCTATTTCATCTGCATTATTCAACTTTGTTTTTAAAGCTTTTAATTGAGTGTACGGTACATCATTAATACTTAAAAGAACATCGTCCTTAATACCGGTATCTGAAGGATTGAAGATATAAATCTTGAAGGTTTCTCCATATCTTTCTATTAACAATAAGAGTAAATCATATAAATTAGCGTTCTTTGATAGTTGAATTTTTTCAGAACGTTTATGAAACTTCGTCCTAAAGTGACCATAATAATTAATTCGAATCCACATCTAGTGGTTACTCCGATATTTAGAGTTTAAATATGTTTCTCTTACCTAAACCATTATAAGAAAAAAATGAACATGCCATAACAACACAATGATTCCGATTGAAGGAATATAAATATGTTATATGATCTTAGGTATAAATTATAAAAAACCTGAGAACGTTGTTTGATTTTCTAAATTAGATAATGGTAGAAAAATTATAATATGTTAAACTAACAACATATCTTAGAGATTGTTTGCTGGTTTCTATCTTGGGAGGTAAGCGTCTTAGGCTTCTTCCACTCTTTGGATCCCTGATATTTTACTCTTTAAGTAGCGT
Source organism: Candidatus Bathyarchaeota archaeon (assembly GCA_030671165.1). Classification (GTDB taxonomy): domain Archaea; phylum Thermoproteota; class Bathyarchaeia; order RBG-16-48-13; genus JAUWWH01. Next base: position 9,350 of record DAOVAG010000001.1, read on the forward strand.
TCCACACCATTTTTCAATGTCATCGCAGCCATTGGGCAGCCAGCACAAGAACCCTTCAATTTAACCCGAACTACACCATCTATTACATCAATAAGTTCAATATTTCCTCCATCTGCTTGGAGTTGGGGTCGAACTTCATCTAAAATTTTTTCTACTTCAAGTTTTGTAGCCATATTATATCATCTTCGATGTTTCGTATTAGAAGTTATATATAAAGGTAGATGGTTTAGAAGTTTGATGCTCTTTAAAGGGATAGAACTAGTTTTTTATTTTTTTGTAAATTTGTGATGACTATTTGAAAATCGCTTTTATTTTATTATTGAGAGATTTTCCGGTTTTTAAAATAGCTTCCTTTCTGAAGTTGTTTAACTGGTTTTGTTTTTCCTCGAATTGAGTATTTGAATAGAGTCTCTCTGGATGAAGGTAAATATCATCTACCATTCTAACTGCTTTGGGAACCTTGAATCCAGTAGGTGAGTCTACCCATATTTCTTTGAATCCACCTCTCAGAAGAGAGTCTAAAATGTTCATAGTATGTTCCAGAGTTATCTCTTTGTAGCGGTTTCCTTCACCTATTCCTCCAGTATTCAATAAGAAATAGTTCAAGTGGGGTAATCCCTTAAGAATTTGGTAAAACAGATTGGCATGTTCTGCTCTATCTCCTGTTACGAACGGGTCATAGAAGAACTCGCTTCGTATCTCACCTGTTCTAGTTGGATCACCTGCTGAGGATTCCATAGCCTGTCCAATTATCATAAGAGCAACAGCTTGTTCACGTGTCAACTTGGATATAGCAGGGATTAAAGATCCTCTCGTGATTAGACATAAATTATCTATTGCATCCACATCAATGTAGGTACTAGCGTGCATGAAATCCTGTCGTAAGATGACGGCTCTACCGTTGGATGTTCTTTCAGTTTTGTAGAAATCAAGATCTCCGTTTTCTGTGACATGAACATTCTCCAATAGTGTATCAGGCTTTAATAGACCATAGAAGATTTCGCGTTGACTGCCCGGGTTTACGTCCTCTGTTTTTACGAATATTCCTCCTGCCTCAAAACCGAAGAAGGAACCATCTTTCATGAGAGTGCCCCCGTCATCTTGAATAAGCCAGGATGTTTCATGCCCTTTTCTTGCTAAAATTTTAGAAGTAGTGCTTGTTTTTCCATTAGCACTCAAAGCGAGAAAGAGAGATCTTACACGCTGATATTCACCCGTTGATGACTGGAGGTTATCCTCTCTACATCCTGCATGTAGAAAGATGCCTCTTTTTTTAATCTTGGCATTCCAGTCTTCCGAAGCAAAAACACCCTTCTTATATTCACCGATGTAGCTACTGTTTCGAATAATTTTGATGGTTCTTCCATCTTTCAACATGGCCAGTCTTATTGTAATATCTTTTTGAGGTAATGGCTTTATCTTGTTGGTTTCGAATGCTTCATCAGAAAAGTATAAAATGTGATAAGTTGGATCTATAAGGTCTCCTTTTACCGATGAAAAGAGGTTTTTTCCACCGTAGGCAACATCAGCAAAATAATCAGGAACAATCAACCTGACTGTTGTTTCACTTTTAGAATTACCAACCCTTTGATCTATGGAGATTAAAGTATTTTTAGCTAAAACCTTTTCACATTGTGATAAGAGCTGTTGCTCTTCTATACCAAATGGGTAATCGATACTGTTTTGTGTAAAGAATGCTGCTCTTGAAGTAGGTTCACTTTCTACTACAAGGTTTCCATATATTGTTTTTCTTACACCTGGTTGCTTTTCTACAAGCTTTCTCAATTCTTTATTGGAAGGATTATCAAGTAACCTTTTCTCTTCTTCGGCGTTTATCCAAATATTCTTAGCGATTGTTGCAAAATTTTCTAAATTGATGAAAGAAGCTGGTATTTCCATGGGATTCTCACCTAACGTTTTAAACCTCAAATGTAAGAGTTGATTTTTAAATCTTTTGTTAGGAACAGGATTAAAAAGTGATGTTTAAATGATTCATGAATGAATGGGTGGTTTCTTTTGGGAAAGATGCTGATAAATAATTAAAAATCATAAAAGTAATAGAGAAAGTATGTGAAGAATTAAACCTTACTTGTGTTATCTTGAACAATTATTAAATTAATTATTAAAATATAACGGGCATAAAAAAGTAGTCATGGAAGAACAGGATTTGAAGTTGTACATTTACTTTATGAAGCAGGATGATCCGAAGAAATGTACTTCTAATAAGTTAAAGCGTTTAAAACTTGTAAAGCCAATCTTCAATAAAATGCGGGTGCCGAGGAAGGTTATTGTACTAAATCCTTTTGCAAGAGAAGTTTTTTTTTCAGGAGATAGGAAAAACATAGAGCAAAGTGGACTATTGACAATTGATTGTTCATGGAAAAGGGTTCAAGATGTGTTTTCACAAAGATTTAAGGGAATACAACGGAGATTACCAACCTTACTTGCAGCGAATCCAGTAAATTATGGTCACATTCATAAACTTAGTTCCGTAGAGGCTCTAGCGGCAGCTTTGTACATTGCTAATTTTAAGGAAAAAGCAAAAGAAATGTTGAAGCCTTTCAAGTGGGGCTGGGTTTTTCTCGAGTTAAATAGAGAACCTCTTGATGAATACGCAACAGTAAAAAATGTGGCGTATATGAGAGAAGTGGAAGAAGCTTATTTTCCATCTATAAATCAATAGATAAATATCATCTAATTCCTATTTGATTAGATCTTATAAAAACCGTTAATATATAAAATTAAAAAAATAATTCTATATTTTCAACGAACAAAACAAGTAACAAGTTTAAAGAGAGAAGTAATCTTGAAATTTCCGAATAGAATTTACACAATTGAAGAATTCATGAGAGCAAGGAAAAGCATAGAGGAGGGGCATATACACGACTTAAGAGTTATTGGACAATCTATTTTTAAGAATAAGGTTGAGAAAGTATTATCCCTTATAAAGAGGGCTGAATATTACGGCTTCCTCCAGACATACATCCGAAAGATCTGTGAAATTGAAGGAATAAGTCAGCTTAGAGAAACAGAAGCAACAATTTGGTTGAATAAACATGTTATAAACAATCCAATAGAAAGTGCACGGTTTATTATTCAAAAATCTTATCAGATGAAGGCTTACTTAGATGGGGAAAAGTATTACCTAAAAGGAGAACTTCCCGCAATTAATGCAAGTATTAACTTTCTTCAAAAACTTGAAGAAAAACTGGTTAATAAAAAGATGAAAAAAAAATGTAAATATTCAATAAAACAATGGACTGAAAATACAATCCTATAGATTATTCTAATCTTATTTTCTCGGCTGCTGGTCTCTTTCTCTTAACCTTGGTTAATGTTACTTGCAAAACACCATTCTTATAGTTCGCTTTACTAGCCTTCGGATCGACTGAGGTTAGTAAATCTATCTCCTTGTAATATTTCCTCATTGCAGTATCCACGGAAATGATTAAACGTTGCTCTGTACAGGTTAGATCAATATCTTCTTTTTCGACACCTGGGACCTCAGCTATAATCCGAATAGTACCATCGTCCTCAAGGACGTCGATGAGTGGTTCTCTCTCCGCCCTGTATTGTAAAGAAGGTTTATGATAACCCGCTGGTGTAAGTTTTGTTGAAGGTTTTACGTTGCCGAATTTCCTTATAATCGGTTTACCATCGGGTCCTATGGTAATTGAATAGCCATAAACGAATGGTTTCATCTCCCAGATTGTTCCTCCGTTTGGGAGCTTCCTTTCTCTAATAAGATCGTTTGACATGTTTTTTGTCATTTCTTTGAATATTTCATTAAAAATCTTATCCATATCTTCGAAGCCTCTGAAGCCGATAAATGGCGTTCGCCACTGACTTCTCATTCGTCTTAACCAACGCTCAAAATCTTTGTCTCGGGTCATTTCTGGTTCTCCTTTCTTAAATTAAAGGATTTTCCTACGGATTTGCATGGGCGGTGTCTCTAAAAAAAGTTTCCCTATACTCTGTAAAGTTTAGTAATCATATAGCGTGGAGTATTTAGCCTCTAAGTAATTGAGATAGGGTTGGATATTAATTCCTTCACCAGTAATCTTCTTTAAGAGATCTTGAGGGTCATAGCAGTTACCGTATTGATGAATGTGATCAATGAGCCATTGTTTTATACATTGAAAGTTACCTTCGGAAATTTGAACTCTCCATAAGGGAATTTCTTTCTCCATTATCGAAAGAATCTGCCCACCATAAATATTACCAAGTGCATAAGTTGGGAAGTAACCATAGATCCCACTAGCCCAATGGGTATCTTGCATAACACCTTCAGAATTATTCTCAATCTTTACTCCAAGATACTCTTCATATTTCTGGTTCCAAAGCTCTGGAAGCTCGTCAACGTCAATTCTCCCTGCGATTAAATCTTGCTCAATCTCAAATCGAATGATTATATGAAGACAATAGGTGACTTCGTCTGCTTCGACTCGAATCTTAGATGGTTGAACCATATTTATTGCATGCACAAAATTATTCAATTTAACTTGGGAGAAGTTATTTTTCGTCATTTTTCTCAGTGTAGGATAAAAGTAAGTCCAGAAATCGGTTGATCGACCTATAATATTCTCTATTAAGCGGGATTGGGATTCGTGAAATCCCAGAGAACAAGATGCTCCAATGGGATGATATATCCATTCCGGGGGAAGATTTTGTTCGTAGAGAGCATGTCCTGTCTCATGGAGTGTTGAAAAGAGTGCTGAGGTAAAATTATTCTCATAATAGTGTGTGGTGATACGTACGTCATCGTAATATCCTGTTGTGAAGGGGTGTTCAGTCTCATCAATTCTACCTCCTGCTTTCTCAGAAGTCACATCGTATCCGAAAAACTTCGCTAGTAAGATGGAAATTCTTTGTTGAATCCCGATTGGAATCTTGCATTTGAGAAAAGACTTATCTGGTTGTTTTGAAGAGGATAGGCATTTGTTAAGAATTGGAATTAGTCCTTGTTTGAGATTATTGAAAACGTTTGAGATTGTCGCGGAGGTTACTCCTGGTTCAAAAATATCTATGAGGGCATCATACGGGTTATGAACTCCTTTGACATCCATCAGAAAGTTTGCAGCGTTCTTTTTCAGTTCAACGAGTTTCTCAAGTTCAGGTTTGAAAAGAGAGAAATTTTTTAACGTTTTCGCTTTTTTCCATACAGCAATAGTGATCGCTCGTTGTCTCTCAGTTTCTATAACGAGGTTCGCAGGTAGCTTCGTCTGTTCATTGTAGTTTTTTCTTATCAGATAAATATTTCTTCTTTGAAGAGCGTTAAAAGTTCTAAAATCTGGATGACCTTCGATTTTATCCAGTAAGTTACTAATTTTAGGGTTAGTGGTCATCTTGTGCTCAATTCCACTTAATAAAGCCAATTGTTTACTTCTTAGGTTAATTCCTTTAGGTGGCATTTTCGTTTCCATATCCCAATTTATAATGCTTATTGCAGATTGAAGAATTGGAATTTCTTTAATTGTTTTCATTAGTTTATCATACGTTAGCTCTAGGGTTCTTGTTTTTTCTACCATGTAAATTCCCTTAATCAAATAAATTAAATAAATAATATTAGATTTATTGATTCCAATATTTATTTCTTGGAGGAATAATAAGATAGTGCGTGTTGTATCTAAAGCAGTCGATGAGAAGGAGATACTTTATTGTTCTTGATTATTTTCACTTACGTCACTTGGAATAGTTTAAAGATAGATGAAAAAAGTGATTTAACAAAATACTCAAAAGATCTAGAGAATAAAGAAAAAAGGGATCTTGTTATATGTTTAGCTGTAGATGGGAATGCCACATTTTCTGATTTTTTTGAAGTTCTCAATGAGTATTCTTGTTATTGGACCAGGTTCTCCATTGCCTATCACTCTACCATCAACATTAACTAAAGGCGCTATCTCGGCAGCTGTACCGGTAAAGAAGGCTTCATCTGCATTGTTAAGTTCATGAACCGTAATGGATCTTTCAACGATTTTAAGACTTTCATCCTTCGCTAAATCTATGACCACTTGTCTTGTTATCCCAAGAAGGATAGCTGCAGCGGAGGGTGGTGTAATAATGATCCCTGCCTTAACGATAAAGATATTATCGCCTGTTCCTTCACAGATAGTGCCATTTTGATTCAGCATAATGGCCTCATTTACACCTGCCTTGTTGGCTTCTATTCGAGCGAGGATGTTATTGAGATAGTTCAAAGATTTAATCATAGGATTTAGTGCTGTAACTGAATTTCGACTTGTGGAAGCAATAATTGCAGTTGCATTTTTTCCTTCATATAGAGGTTCTAAATAATCAGTGATGATAATAATTGAGGCCTTGGGACATAGCGTTGGATTCAATCCTAGAGTACCGATTCCTCGAGAAATAACGACTCTAATGTAAGCATCTTTCAGATTGTTTCTTTTGAGTGTTTCAAGGATTGCTTTCTTAAAATCTTCCTTGGATAAAGGAATGATTAGTTCAATGGATTTTGCCGATTCATATAATCGGTCTATATGTTCATTAAGTTTAAAAACACACCCTTCATAAGCTCTTATTCCTTCAAAGACCCCATCACCGTAAAGGAAACCGTGATCAAAAACCGATATCTTCGCCTCTTTTTTAGGATAGTATTTTCCATCGATGTAGACGTCATACTCTTTTGACAATATAGATCCTCCAATTTAACTTAACGTAAAAATGTTTTCTTAAGATTAAAAGATTATCCCTACAAGATGAGGTATAGTAATGATTTTAGCGTTACCTTACGTTATTAATATGCAATAAGCAAATAATCCCTGTTAATCTTGAACCCTAAAGATTGCGCCTTTATCTGCGGATTGAACCATCCTTGAATAACGAGCCAAATATCCTTTCATTACCTTTGGAATTAACGGTTTCAAATGTTTCAACCTTTTCTGTATCTCCTCATCACTCAATCTAACGTTTATTCTCCTTTCTGGAACATTGATCTCTATTATGTCACCATCTCTCACAACAGCTAGGGTCCCACCCTCTGCTGCTTCAGGTGAAAGGTGACCAATACATAATCCTTGGGTTGCACCAGAAAACCTTCCATCCGTAATCAAAGCCACGTAAGTTATTAGACCAAGTCCAACTATTGCGGAGGTGGGAGAGAGCATCTCTCTCATCCCTGGTCCTCCTCTTGGTCCTTCAAATCGGATGACAATGATGTCTCCCTTTTGGATCTCACTACTGAAAATAGCTTTAATGGCGCCTTCCTCAGAGTCAAAGACTTTAGCAGGACCTGAATGAGCAAGCATTTCTTGTGGGACAGCCGCAATTTTGAGTACGGATCCTCGTGAAGCAATATTTCCCTTCAGGACAGCTATTCCACCCTCTTTGTGAATGGGGTTTGACAATGGTCTTATCACTTCCTTATCAATAGTTTCTATGTCTTCCAGATTTTCAGATACTATTTTACAGGTAACGGTGAGAGCGCCCATGTGAAGAAACGGGTGAAGTTCCTTCATGACTGCAGGAATCCCTCCGGCTCTATCAAGATCTTCCATAGCGTAAAATCCTCCTGGAATCATGCTGCATAGATGTGGAATCTTTCGACCAATTTCATCAAAGGTATCCAGAGTTAATGGAATTCCGAGTTCACTAGCTATCGCTAATAGGTGAAGAACTGTATTTGTTGATCCACCCAGGGCCATATCAACCATGATTGCGTTTTCTAAAGCATATTTATCCATTATATCTGAAGGCTTCAGATCTCTTTTGACTAACTCGACTATTTGCAATCCACTATTCTTAGCAATAATCACCCGTTTGGAATCAACGGCAGGGATCGTCGCTGAACCTGGAAGAGAGAGGCCAAGAGCCTCTGTTATACAAGCCATAGTATTTGCAGTGAACATGCCACTACATGAACCTAAAGTCGGGCAAGTCCTTCTCTCAAGTTCTATGAATTCCTGGTATGTTATTCTCTCTGATTTGAATTCACCTATAGCTTCCATAATAGAGTGAAAGCCAAGCTTTTTTCCTTTATAAAATCCTGATAGCATCGGACCTCCTGTCACAACAATTGCAGGAATATCAACCCTTGAGGCGGCCATTATCATTCCAGGTGTGATTTTATCGCAGTTTGTCAGAAGAACCATCCCATCGAACTGGTGAGCTTGGATCATAAGCTCAACGGAGTCAGCTATTACCTCGCGGGAAGGAAGGGAATACCGCATACCTTCATGGCCCATAGCTATCCCGTCGCAGATAGCAATGGTGTTGAATTCAAACGGAACCCCTCCACCGCTTCTAATCCCGGAGGCAACAACTTTAGCCAACCGATCGAGGTGGGCGTGACCTGGCACTATTGTTGTGAAACTGTTTGCTATAGCTATAAAGGGTTTTTCTAATTCTTCTCCATTAACACCGAGTGCGTTAAGTAATGATCGCGTACCTGCTCTTTCTAAGCCTTTCTTAATTTCATCACTTCTCAATTTGATCACTTCGATGATTTCTTATTTCTGATAGCCCCAGCCATTAAGACATTCATTCCATTCAACATAGCTTCAACACTAGCCATTACGATGTCTCCATGAACCCCTTTAGAAGAGAGTATTATATTCCCCTTCTTTAACTTCACAATTACTTCCACAACAGCATTAGTTCCACCCGTTATGGCTTTAACGCTATAATCATCAAGGTGTATATTTGTAGCTTGAGCGACCGCTTTGTTTATTGCATTTATAGCAGCATCTACCGGTCCAATACCCACAGCTGCCTCAGTTAAGAGTTTGTCGTCCATAGTAATTCTCACTGAGGCTGTAGGAGTAATCTTATTTCCAGCCATAACTGTCAATTCTTCTAACTTGACTGGATATACCTTTGGTAAACCCATCACCATCTCAGCCACTGTGTATAGTTCAACATCTGTGATAACTTTTCCACGATCTCCAATGGCTTTAATGCGTCGAAAGATCTCTTCCAACTGATCTGCGGTGGGTTTTAAATCTAAATCTTCAAGAAATGCTTTGATACCATGAGTGCCAGAGAGTTTCCCTGTTGAGAGCCTCCGGTGAATACCTACAAGTTCAGGAGGGAAGGGCTCATATGTAAGAGGAGAAGCTAGCACCCCATGAGTGTGTATTCCGGCTTCATGTGTAAAAGCATTATCACCAATAATAGCCTTATTCGGTTGGACGGAAATTCCTGTAAGCCGCGAGACAAGACGTGATGTATTGTAGAAGAGTTGAGTCTTGATCGGTAGCTGAACATCATATAAAGAAATAAGTGTCATGACAATTTCTTCCAAGGATGCATTACCAGCTCGCTCTCCAAGACCATTGATAGTAGCGTGAACTTCTTTAGCACCACCCATCAAAGCTGCAATGGAGTTAGCGACACCCATGCCAAAATCGTTGTGACAGTGAGCACTAACAGGAATATTAAATGTGGAGCTTATTTCATGGTGAAAGGAATAGGATCTCTCCGGAGTTAAAATTCCAACAGTATCACATGGACAGATTCTATCAGCACCAGCATCTATTCCCGCAGCAAAGACTTTTTTTACAAAATTAAGATCACTTCGAGTGGCGTCTTCTGCAGAGAGTTCAACGATTAAGCCATGATCTTTTGCATACTGGGTTGTATCGATAGCCATCTGAAGGACCTGTTCTTCTGTCTTCTTTAATTTATATTTTAAATGTGAAGGCGAAGTTGAAACGACAAGGTGAACGCCTTGAGCATCACTTTTCAGGGCAGCATTAATATCTCTTTTCAATGCTCGAGCAAAACTCAATATCTCAGCATTAAGCTTCTCTTTCATTATTAAACGAATGGTTTTTATCTCTCCCTCAGAAGCTATAGCAGACCCTGCCTCGATAATTTGGATACCGAGCTCATCTAAACGTTTTGCTATACGTAGTTTTTTTTCTGGGTTTAGAGAAGCTCCAGGAGTTTGTTCACCGTCGCGAAGAGTTGTATCCAAAAAGTTTACGGATTCTAGGTGGAGTTTAGATAAATCGATACCACATTTATAGTCTCTCGACAATTAATCACCGGATATTTCCCTTAATTTAAAGATTTTGCGGAATATGTAACTAGTCACATATATTCCTTGTTCATTGAAACTCAATGGACTAGTTAAAGTAGTATATGAATCTTTTATTAGAAGCTATGGGCCTTGTCTAGGAGATTGTTACATTTGTAACAGTAGGTATTTTCAGAAACTTTGAGAGTAAATCACCGGGAATAGGTTTCTCTGTAATTATGATAAGTTTTGGATCTGGATAAATCTCTGCATCCTCAGCTAGTATTTGCCTAATGCTTATACCGGCCTTCGCTATTAAAGTTGAAGTTGCAGCTATGATCCCAATAGCCGCTGGTTTAGCCCGTATCTCTACAACGCCATATCCTAGATATGGTGCCACATCCTTCAATAGAGGACCCGCTGGTTTCAAATTCATAAAAAGGCGTTTCAATGTATCATCGCTCAGGATGGCTTCGGCGGTCTCCTTAACAATTCGTCTATCTACTTTTAGTGATTTTGCGATCTTTGTAGCAGTAAGCTCAATTGTTCCACAATAAATTTTTCCGCTCTCTCCGATACGTAAACCTAGTTCAACAAAAGCTTTTGAAACTTTAAGTTTTGAAGGAGCATTTTCAAAATATTGTTTTATTTTCTGCCACAACAACTATTCCCCCATACATATATATTCCAATAAGGCTTAAATGTGTCTTTCTATCGCCATTGCTGAAAAAACCTTCACATTAAATATAAGCTTTACAAAACTTTGTCCTTCTAATTATTTTCCGGAATGGGGGAGTATTGTTATAATAGTTTTTCATTATTTTCCTATTAAAGATAAATACTGAAAAAGATTTTTATAAGAGCAAATTAAAGTCTTTATCCATATTATTTGGGGGAAAAGACATGGATCGGGGGTATCGTATTCTCCAAGGGGAGTAAATACGAAGGAACGATTATTTTTCGTAATCTAGGAAGTATATTTTGTATAGGGAGTTCCTCCAGATTATTGTGGAAACTTTTTAAGGCATCCGAATTATCTAAATCAGAACATATATTTGAGGAGAGAAAATTATGGTTAAAATGACTGGAGCTAAAGCTATCGTTGAAGCATTGAAAAGACAAAAGGTAAAACATATTTTTGGAATTCCAGGTGGAGCAACCCTAGATTTATATGATGTCCTCTATAGTTCTGGATTACGTATCATTCTAGCTCGCCACGAACAGGGCGCTGCTCATATGGCTGATGGGTATGCTAGAATTAGTGGTGTTCCAGGCGTCTGTACCGCAACCTCTGGCCCGGGTGGAACAAACCTTGTCACAGGGATCGCTACAGCCTACATGGATTCATCGCCAATAATAGCTCTTACAGGCCAAGTTAATTCGCAGGCGGTTAATTCATCATATGTGATTGGGAGAGATGCTTTTCAGGAAGCGGATATTATAGGGATAACGACGCCTATCACCAAACATAATTTTCAAGTGAAAAAAGCATGTGACATTCCATCAGTACTCAAAGAAGCGTTTTATATAGCTTCCACTGGACGACCGGGCCCAGTAGTAATAGATCTTCCAAAAAATACGCAAAAAGAATCTGCAGAAATGGATTTTTCATCCCCTATAAAGATCAGGGGATACAACCCGACGTATAACCCGCATCCAGTTCAAGTGAGAAGAGCTGTGGAATTACTTTGCAAAGCTGAACGACCCATCATGTTAGCTGGTGGAGGAGTGATCAGTTCAAATGCGTCTCACGAAGCCGTAAAACTTGCAGAATCTATATTGATGCCGGTTACAACAACGCTCATGGGAAAGGGTGTTATTCCAGAGAATCATTCTTTAGCACTTGGATTACTAGGAATGCATGGTTCCATTGAAGCAAATAAACTAATTCATGAAGCAGATGTTTTGTTAAACGTTGGAGCACGATTCTCTGATCGAACCACGGGTACGCTAGATGACTTTTGTCCAGATGCGAAGATCATACATATAGATATTGACACAGCAGAAATTGGTAAAAATTTCAAAGTAGATCTTCCAATTGTTGCAGATGCGAAGAGTGCACTAAAAGAGATCTCTAAGCAAGTGACACAAAAAATGATTCGAAAAGAGACATCGGTGTGGTTTGATAGAATTCAACAATTTAAAGAACAGTATAAAGATTTATTGATTAAGGAAGGGGGTTTAAAACCTCCAAAACTGATGGTTGAGTTAAGGAAGTTGGTACCAAATAATACGATCGTGTCCACGGGAGTGGGACAGAACCAGATGTGGGCTGCCCTTTACTTTAAAGCTATTGAACCACGAACATTTATAACATCAGGAGGTTTAGGAACCATGGGTTTTGGCCTTCCAGCTGCTTTAGGAGCGAAAGTAGCACGTCCTGATGTCCCAGTAATTAACATTGATGGTGATGGAAGTTTTAGAATGACAGAGCAGGAATTAGCTACATCGTTGTTAGAGGATATCCCTGTCATAGTAATAATATTGAATAATTCTATGCTTGGTATGGTCGCCCAATGGCAAAGGCTTTTCTATGGAAGGAGATATGCTTCATCAGAACTAAAGGATTCCCCAGACTTCGTTAAACTCGCTGAGGCATATGGGGTAAATGGTATTCGAGTTGGCTCAGTAAAAGAGTTTATAAAAGCAGTAAAGAAGGGGTTGAGTAATGATGTCACAACCGTTATCGATGTGCCAATTTCTCCAGAGGAAGATGTTTGGCCCATGGTTCCTGCAGGTGCTGGGTTACGTGATGTGATATGGACCTCAAAAGAGAAAAAAAGAGGGTGAAAATAAATGACGAATAATCAAACATATATTTTATCATTTATCGTTGAAAATAAACCGGGTGTATTGTATCAGATATCAAATATGTTTCGACGGAGAAGCTTTAACATTGAGAGCTTAACTGTTGGTCCAACAGAAAATGAAGATTTTGCTAGAATGACAATAACAGTTAAGGGAAATGAAAACACAATTGAACAATTAACAAAGCAGACGAATAAATTAATGGATGTTATTAAGGTCACCATTTTAGACAAGAAAAACACCGTCATGCGAGAGATAGCTCTAATAAAGATATTTACAGCGGATAGCAAAACTAGATCTGAGGTCATCCAGTATGTAGACGTATTCAGAGGTCACATAGTAGATGTTTCTCTTGACTCGCTCATCGTTGAAATGACAGGTGACTCAAATAAAATTAATGCTTTCATAGATTTATCCCGTCCTTTTGGTATTAAAGAACTTGCACGTACCGGTATTACAGCATTAACACGGGGAAGAAGGGTAATAAAAAAATAAACGAGACTTAAAGAGAAATAAACCTATGAACATTATTGAGAAAATCCTAGCTAAAGCTTCAAATAGAAGAGATCTGAACCCGGGGGAAATAATTGAAGCGAAGATTGACAAAGTTATGGCTAATGATATAACTGCACCCCTTGCCGTTAAAGCTTTTGAAGAGATGGATGGAAAAAAGGTTTGGAATAAAGAAAAAATAATTCTCGTCTTAGACCACCTAGTTCCTGCAAATAGAGATAGATCTGCAGAACTTCATATGTTGCTTAGAAGATTTGCAAGGGAACAAAAAATTAAACATTTTTATGATGTAGGAAGAGGGGGTGTATGCCATCAAATTATGATGGAGAATCATGTCAAACCTGGTGAAGTAATCGTTGGTGGTGACTCCCACACGTGTACATATGGAGCTATAGGTGCATTTGCGACAGGAATTGGATCTACTGAAGTCGCTTCTGTCTTCCTAACAGGGAAACTCTGGTTTAAAGTTCCTAAAGCCATCAATATTGTTGTAGAAGGAAAACTTAAACCACCCATTGCGCCAAAGGATTTAATCCTGTACACTATCGGTCAATTTAGAGCAGATGGTGCAACATATATGGGCGTTAAATTTTCTGGTGAAGCGATTAGAGATATAAGTATTGATGGAAAAATGACTCTATGTAACATGGTCGTGGAAATGGGAGCGAAAAATGGAATAATAGAGCCAGATGAGAAGACGGCCCTATATCTCAAAGAAAGAAGGCTTACCCCATTTGAGTTTATTAAAGATGATATAGACGCTAAATATTACAAAACGGTATACTATGACGCTTCTGAACTGGAACCGATGGTGGCCTGTCCGTTTACTGTTGATAATGTAAAACCCGTTTCTGAAGTTGATAATGTCGAAATTGATCAAGCAGTAATTGGTTCTTGTACAAATGGGCGTCTTGAAGACCTCCGGATCGCAGCTCAAATATTTCATAATAAGAAAGTGACGGAGGGGGTTAGAGTGCTTATAATTCCTGCCTCTCGAAAAGTGTACATGGATGCGATGAATGAAGGTTTACTTGAAACCTTCATTAAAGCAGGAGCACTGATCTGTAATCCTTGCTGTGGGCCATGTTATGGAGGTCATCTAGGTCTATTAGCAGCAGAGGAAGTGTGTATTAGTACAACTAATAGGAATTTCGTTGGTAGAATGGGTAGCCCTAATGCCAAAATTTATCTTGCCTCTCCAGCAACCGTGGCGTCTTCAGCGCTGACAGGTAAGATCACCGATCCAAGAGATAAGGGGGGGTAAAAATGGAAATCTGGGGAAAAGCCTTGAAGTATGGAAGTGATATAAATA